>NZ_SLKM01000116.1:0-10919 GCF_007134575.1 Natronospira sp. | reverse complement strand
GGCGGTGGCATGCGCCAGGCCGGGATCATTGCGGCTGCCGGCATTGTTGCCCTGGAGCGCCATGTGGACCGCCTTGCCGAAGATCATCACCGCGCCGAGCGCTTGGCCGACGGGCTGGAGGCCCTGGGGGCCGGGCTCAGGATCGAGCGCAGTGGCACCAATATGATTTTTGTCACCCCTGCCGATGTTGATGGCCCGACACTCGCTGCCCGACTCAAGCAGCGAGGGGTGATCGTCAATCCCGCCACCACCCTGCGTCTGGTCACCCATCTCGACGTGGATGATGCCGCCATCGAGGCCACCCTCTCGGCGTTTGGCGAGGCCCTCTCACCCGTGGCGAAGGGATCGGCATGAGCGGGCAAGACCCTGCGGTCACTGATGCCAGCCGCATCTTCTGCGTCGGTCGCAACTATGCCGATCATGCCCGGGAGATGGGCGCCGAGCGTCCACAGCAACCGGTGATATTCCTCAAGCCCGGCAGCGCCTGCCGTGCTCCCGGCCCGGCTTCTTTGCCCGTTGGCCTGGGGCGGGTGGACTATGAAGGCGAGATCGCCCTCTTGCTCAGCGGCGAACTTGAGCGGCCCATTGTCGGCCTCGGCCTTGCGGTTGATCTGACCCTGCGGGATGAGCAGGCCCGCCTCAAACAGGGTCGCCTGCCCTGGGACGTGGCCAAGGCCTTTGACGGAAGCTGTCTGCTGGGGCCATTCCTGCCAGTAGACGATCATGTTCTCGGCCATTTCCAGGAGCTGTCCTTTGTCACCAAAATCAATGGCGAAGAACGGCAACGGGGCGATGCTGGGGACATGATTTTTTCGCCCCCAGAACTGCTTTCCGCCTTATCATGCTATTGGGCTGTCCGCGCCGGTGACGTGCTGCTCACCGGCACCCCGGCCGGCGTTGGCCCGCTTGAGGCCGGCGATGAAATAGAACTGCAGGGCCTGCCGGGATCACCACTGGGTTTCGAACGCTACCAGGCAAGCTGGCAACTGGAGTAAGCACCATGACTTCCATCAAGGGACTGGCAGGGCTGCTGGGTTGGCTGTTGCTCTGTTTCGCCGCCGCCGCTTTCGGCGGTCTGTTTCCGCCGGGCGAATGGTATGCGGCGCTGCAAAAGCCGGCCTGGAATCCGCCAGGCTGGGTCTTTGGTCCGGTCTGGACCCTGCTGTACACCATGATGGCGGTGGCCGCCTGGCGGGTGTGGTGGCGACGGGGTTTTGCTGCGGCCCGCCTGGCATTGGGCGTGTTCATCTTCCAGTTGGTGCTCAACGCCCTTTGGTCAGCGATCTTTTTCGGACTGCAGATGCCCGGGGTGGCCTTCGGGCATATTCTCTTGCTGCTGGCAGCCATTAGCCTGACGATCATGCTATTTCATCGCGAAGACCGACTCTCCATCTGGCTGCTGTTGCCCTATTGGCTGTGGGTGGCCTTCGCCTCGGTGTTGAACTTTACCTTATGGATTCTGAACTGATGGCCAGACGCGATATCCAGTTTGCCCCCAAGGATCAGCCCCTGCGCGATGATGTCAGTGAGCTGGGCGCCCTGGTGGGTGCCATGCTCCGGGAGCAGGGCGGTATTGATCTCTATGAGCGGGTGGAAACGGCCCGACGCAATGCCATCCGCCGGCGTGAGGGCCATCGTATTGCCGCGGAAAGCCTGGCCGAGGCCATGGAAGGCCTGTCGGCGGCAGACGCTGCGGCCCTGACTCGTGCCTTTTCCACCTATTTCCAGACCGTGAACCTGGCCGAACGAGTGCATCGCATCCGCCGCCGGCGGGATTATGAACGGGAAGACCTGCCTCAGCCGGATGGATTGCGGGACAGCCTTGAGAAGCTCCAGGCCGCCGGGATCAGCCGGGACCAGATCATCCAGGCCCTGGACAGGGTGCAATTCGTTCCGGTCTTTACTGCCCATCCCACCGAATCCATGCGCCGTTCCTTGCTGGAGAAGCAGCAGCGCATGGCCCGTCTCCTGGTCAGCCGCATGGATCCGGACATGACCCCGCGAGAGGATCGCGCCGCCCGTGAGCGGATTCGCATGGAAATCACTGCGGCCTGGCAGACCGAGGAGCATCCCAGTCAACGGCCTTCAGTGGCCGACGAGCTGGAACATGTGCTGTTCTATTTCACCGATGTCCTCTATCGGGTGATTCCGCCTTTCTATGAAGCCATGGAAGAAGCGCTGACTGCCGTCTGGCCGGAGGCGGAACTGCCCGAGCGGTTGCCGCCCCTGGTCCGTTTCGGCAGCTGGGTCGGCGGTGACATGGATGGCAACCCCAACGTCAATGCCACCACCATTCGCGAAACCCTGGCCGAGCACCGCCAATTGGTATTGCGCGCCTATCAGGGGGAACTGGATGCGCTTTACCGCCGCCTGAGCCAGTCACTCTCCCGCATCGGTGTCACCGAGGCCCTGCGCATGCGGCTGGAACAGTATCAGCGGGATTTTCCCGATGTGGTGGACGCACTGCCGGCCCGTCACCGCAGCATGCCCTACCGGGTGATGATCCGCATGATGCAGGCGCGGCTTGCCGCCACCGCGACGGATGGCGAGGCCGCCTATCAGTCACCTTCGGAATTCGTGGACGATATTGTCTGTATCACCGACAGCCTGGGTGAGAATCGGGGTGAGCATGCCGGTCGTTTCTCCGTCCGCCGACTCTATCGGCGGGCCACCACCTTCGGTTTCCACATGGCCGCCCTGGATATCCGCCAGGATTCCGAGGTCCATCGCCAGGCAATCGGCGAGTATCTGCAGGACCCGGAATGGATGAATCGAAGCCCCGAGGAGCGGCTTGAGCGCATGCGAGGTCTGCTGGAGGCCGGTATCGACGGTGAGACCCCGGCGGGCGAGACCCTGGATCCGACCCTGGATGTCTTCCGGGCCATCGGCGAATGTCGCCGCCGCTTTGGCCCCGAGGCCATCGGCACCTATATCATCAGCATGGCCCAGGGCCCGGAAGATCTGGTGGCCGTGCTGTTGCTGGCTCGGATTGCCGGTCTGGGCGATGCCGACGGCCAGGTGCCGCTGGATATCGTGCCCCTGCTGGAAACCGTCCCCGACCTGGAGAACGGACCGGACATCCTGCGCCAGGTATTCGACGAACCCCTCTACGCCAGCCATCTGGCCGCTCGTGATGCGGCCCAGGAAGTGATGGTGGGCTATTCCGACAGCAATAAGGAATCCGGCATTGCTGCTTCCCGCTGGGCGGTCCAGAAGGCCCAGGCACGAATCGTGGCGGCCGCCGAGGCAGGCCGAGTGCAGCCAAGGATATTTCATGGACGCGGCGGCAGTACCAGTCGTGGTGGCGGCAAGGTGCCCCAGGCGGTGCTCGCGGCACCGGCCGGCAGCGTGCGCGGGCGCTTGCGGGTGACCGAACAGGGCGAAGTCATCAGCGCCAAGTACGGCCTGCGTTCCATTGCCATGCGCACCCTGGAGCAGAGCGTGGGCAGCGTCTTGCGCGCCAGCATGCCCGGCCAGGCAGTGGCGGCGAGCCCCGAGCAAAGCGAATTGATGGAGACGCTGGCGACCGCCAGCCGCAGTGCCTTCCGGGAGTTGGTTTACGAGACGCCCGCGTTCGAGGATTTTTTCCGCGAGGCCACCCCCATTGATGTGATCCAACGCATGGCCATGGGCTCGCGCCCGGCCAGCCGACGCAGTGGCCAGGGCATCCAGGACCTGCGCGCCATCCCCTGGGTCTTCGCCTGGACCCAATCCCGGGCGCTCTTGCCCGGCTGGTACGGCCTGGGGGCCGGCCTGCGCGCGGCCCGGGAGGCCCACGGGGAGGAAGCACTCCTTACGGCAGCTCGGGACTGGCCCTTCCTGCGCGCCCTGCTGTCCGATGTGGAGATGGTGCTGGCCAAGTCGGACATGGATATTGCCGCCCGTTACATGGTCCTGGTGGATCCGGCCCGCCATGGACTGTTCGACCGTATCCGTGAGGAACATAAGGCCACCATAGAAGGTCTTTTGAGCGTGAAAGGCCGGGATGAGCTGCTGGAAGATGATCCGGTGCTGGCTCGGGCCATTCGCCTGCGAAACCCCTATGTGGATCCCATGAGTATCCTTCAGGTGGATCTGCTCCGCCGCTGGCGTGAAGGCGGGCGTGAGGATGATGCCCTGCTGCATGCCCTGATTGCCTCGGTCAACGGCATCGCTCAGGGTTTGCAAAACACCGGCTAGAGAATGTCTGAATAGTGGTCACCAAGTGTGTCAGAATCGGGTGAACCGGGTTTCCATTGTATTGAGGGTCTAGACCATGTCCTGGCATAAACTGATTTTTATGGCCGTTATGCTGCCACTGACCGCCTGCGCTGGCGGTGAACGTGCGGAGGTTGAAGTGGGAGAGCAACTGGAGTTGGAAGAGCTGGCAAGAGGCACCCAGAGCCGTGTGTCCAGCGAGAGCATGACGGTTATCCGTGACGCCGAGGCTTTTGAGGGGATCTGGCGGCAGGCTGGCCAACGCGGTGAGCCGCCGGCGGTGGATTTCGAGCAGTTCATGGTGATCGCCGCCTTCATGGGCGAGCGTCGCACGGGCGGATATACCGTTCGCGTGCGCAGTGCCGAGCGCAACGAAGAGGGTCTGAAGGTGCGGGTCCGCATGGAGGCGCCGGGTCGCAATTGCATGGTGACCCAGGCATTTACTCAGCCCTTCCATTTGGTTCGCCTGCCACGGGTCGAAGGTGCGGTGGATTTCGAAGTCAACCAGGAAACAGTGGATTGCTGATTTTGGCCAATTCCAGCCAGGGCGGCGTTGATGCCACGATTGTTAGCTTGGGAGCTGATTGCACATGGAGTCAAAGGCTCGTTGTTCAGCCTGTGAAGTCGTTGAACCCTTGCCCCGAAGTAGCGGGCGCCTCTATCTGGCGCCTCCCGTTCCCCATACCCGTCGCAAGCTGCGGGAGGCCAGCAAGGCCCTGGGCCTGAGTATCGAGGAAATGGACGGCGGCATTCAGGGTATCGCCCTCGGTGACGGCGATCTTTCTCGCCTGCTGGGCCAACTGGAAGAACGCCTCGGCGAGCCGGAACAGAAGCAGAGCCATGCCCTGTTTGTTGCCGGAAACAAGACCCCCGGGCTTGGCGACTTGCTTCAGGCCCGGTCCCTGTCGGTATTGCTGGGTCGTGAATCCGGTTGCTGGCTGGTGGACTTGATGGAGTCCGACAGGCTGTTTGCCCATTTTCATCCCATCGTTTCCATGGCCAATCCGGCCAACATTCATGCCCATGAATGCCTGCTTCGGGCTCGCGGGGACGACGGAAAAACCATCCCCCCCTTCGAGATATTCCAGGCCGCCAGCCGGGTGGAGCTGACCTTCCACCTGGATCGTGCCGCCCGGCTGACCGCGATCCGGGATGCTGTCAGCCATGACTTGCCTGGCAAGATCTTCATCAATTTCAATCCCACGGCCATTTATGACCCGAATTTCTGTCTCCAGACCACCGTTCGGGCAATCCACGATGCCGGCATCGAACCGTCCCGACTGGTGTTTGAAGTGATCGAGAGCGAGGAAATCTCCGATAGCAAACACCTTAAATCAATCCTTCAGTTCTATCGTGATGCGGGTTTTGGTGTGGCCCTTGATGACCTGGGTGCCGGTTACGCTTCCCTGAACCTCCTCTCCTCGCTACGGCCGAACTACATCAAGTTTGATCGGGAACTGGTCAGTGGTATCGATGGCGACCGATATCGCCAGACCGTGTTCAGCAAGCTGGTTGAGATGGCCAGGGAGCTGGACGTCAAAACGGTGGCCGAGGGTGTTGAAACGCGGTCGGAATGGGATTTCCTCGCCAGCCAGGGGGTGGATTTCGCCCAGGGTTTTCTCCTCTGCCGGCCCGATGCCCCGCCGCAAACCCCGAAGCTGCCCAGCGGGGCTGGCGTTTGATCAGGCCATTCGCGATTTTCTGAGTAAGCGGAGAGACTTTAGTGAAAGGCGTATTCCTGGATTTCGATACCGTCAGCAACAACGATGTCTTGACCACGGAGCTCGAGGCCGTGCTCAATCCCCTGGAGATCTACCCGGTCAGTGCCCCGGAACAAATACCGGCGCGGATCGCGGAGGTGGAGTGCCTGCTGACCAACAAGGTCAAGGTGACTGCGGCATTGATGGATGCTGCCCCCAATCTCAAGCTGATCTGTCTGGCGGCCACGGGCTTCGACAATGTGGATACAGATGCGGCCAGGGAGCGGGGCATCGCGGTCTGCAACATCGCCGGTTACTGTACGGCCGCTGTGGCCCAGCATGTATTTTCCTTGATCCTTACCCTGAATCAGCGCCTCGACGATTATCGCGACCGAATGCGCGGTGGTGATTGGAGCCGATCACCCCATTTCACCATGCTCGATTACCCTATCCGCGAGCTGTCTGGCCGCACTCTGGGTATTATTGGCTACGGTGAGCTTGGCGGCGGGGTGGCCCGCCTGGGAGAGGCCTTCGGCATGGAGATACTGATCGCCGAAAGGCCGGGTTGGAAAGGTGAGATTCGTGAGGGTCGGCTGCCGGTTGAGCAGGTGCTGGAGCAATCCGATGTGCTTAGCCTGCACTGCCCGCTGAGCGAGGACACCCGTCATCTGATCAATGCCGATGCCCTCAAGCGCATGCCTGCCCATGCCATTCTGATCAATACCGCCCGCGGTGCAGTTGTCGATGAACAGGCACTGGCCGATGCCCTCCGCCAGGGTGAGATCGCCGGCGCGGGGGTGGATGTGCTCAGCCAGGAGCCTCCGGTGGATGGCAACCCCTTGCTCGACGAGGATGTCCCCAACCTGGTGCTAACCCCGCATATCGCCTGGGCCACCGTCGAAGCTCGTCAACGTGCCTTGGATGAAATGGCCATGAATGTGCGTGCCTTCAAGACGGGTGAGGAACGTAATCGCGTGGTTTGATTTTTCTTTTGCTGTTCTGGTGGCTTCGTTTGCCTTGGTGCCATCTGGAGGCTTTTAATCGCGGCTAAAGCCGCTCCCACGGTGGCTTCGGTGTGCGCTAATGGCACCGTGGGAGCGGCATTCCTGCCGCGATCAAGAGTCTCCGGCTGGCACCAAAAGATAAGACTTAACCAAACTTTCCATTAGCACGGGCTACCTTGGGTGGAAGTCACCTGAGCCGAGCTGGTTGATGGCGTATTCTGGCCTTTGTGCAGATTGCCACCGATTCGACCCGCCTTAATCACGCCCGAAAGCCGCACCAACGGCGACTTCGGCATACCGCAAAGCCATCGTGGGAGCGAATTTATTCGCGAAAAAACTCTTCGGATGGCACCAAGATATAGGACTGAACCAAGCTAGACCCTAGCACAGCCTAGGTGACCTTTTACGAAAGGCAGGCCTATGTGCCGACAGGGCTTTCCAAGGCTGTGTGAGGCAGGGTGAGGCAAGACCGATGGTCCAGTGGACCATCGCAGCTTGCCGAACGCCCGCACAGGGATGTGCGGGCTGGACCGGGAGGCGGAGCAGGAATACGCAGCCTCCCGGCCGAACCCAGAGCGTACAGGGATGTATTCACAGCGTCCTTGGAAAGTCCTGTCGGCACATAGGCCGGAACGCAACCCGTCACCGTCATCGCAGGGTCTGACGCAGATCAGAGGTTCCCTAAAAGAACCGAACTCTGTCGCTGCCGACCCTCCAACCGCCAAACGACCCTCTACTCACGATGAAGCCACCGCCCGGGCAGCCGCCAGTGCCTCCTCGCGGGAGCTTTTGTAGTCGACGATGGGCCGGGGATAGTCTCGGTCCAGTCGCAGGCCGGCATGGTGAAGGATGCCGTCGGCGGCTTCATGGGGGGCATGCAGGTCCCGGTCGGGAAGCTTGCTCAACTCCGGCAGCCAGCGGCGAAGATATCGTCCCTCCGGGTCAAAGCGCCGGCTCTGGGTGAAAGGATTGAAGATACGAAAATACGGCGCCGCATCAGCACCGCAGCCAGCCGACCATTGCCAACCCATGGTGTTGTTGGCCAGATCCGCATCCACCAGCGTATCCCAGAACCACTTTGCCCCCGACAGCCAGGGTGCACGGATGTTCTTCACCAGGACGGAGGCGGCTATCATCCGCACCCGGTTATGCATGTAGCCGGTTTCCCACAGCTCTCTCATGCCTGCGTCAACGATGGGATAACCGGTCTCGCCGCGCTGCCAGGCAAGCACAAAGGCCTCATGGTTTTTGCGCCATGGGAAATCCTGCCAGCGGGAATACAGGGGCTGATCCGGCGTGTGGGGAAACTCGAACAAGACATGATGGGCAAACTCCCGCCAGCCCAGTTCACGCAGCCAGGTCCAGCCCCCTTCCTCCACTGCCGCCTGGCCGGCCATGCGCGAACGCACCCGGTGCCATGCCTGGCGGGGACTGATTTCACCAAAGTGCAGATGGGGCGATAGCCGCGAGGTGCCGCTCACGTCCGGCAAATCGCGAGCGGTCTTGTAATCGACCAGTGCCTGATCAAGAAAACGATCCATGGCATCACCGGCACCTGCTTCTCCCGGCTGCCAGTGTGTTTCCAGTTTGTCTTCCCAGCCGATTCCCGACAGTAGCTTTAATTCATCGAGAGCCAGTGAAGATGGCCACTGTGCGGTAGGACGCAGAGTACGTGGCTTCTGCAAGGGGCTGTCCGGTTCATCGCGTTTGGACAGGGCCCGCCAGAAGGGCGTGAAAACCCGGTATGGCTCACCCTTGCCCGTGCGCAGCTCCCAGGGCTCGACGAGGAGGGCACCGTTGTGGCTTTCCGCATGGTAGCCCTGCTGCTTCAGCCACTCCTTGATCTTTCGATCCCTCTCCACTACCGCGGGCTCGTAAAGTCGATTCCAGAATACCGCCTCCGCGGCCGTGCTCGCCAGCAGTGAGTGCAGACAATCCAGGGCATCGCCCTGGCGAATGATCAGTCGGCTATCGTGATCCCACAGGCGTCGGTCCAGCCTGGCCAGGCTTTTCATCAGCCACCAGCGGCTGGCACCGCCAGGGCCCCAGTCACCTTCCTCGTGCGGAGAATGGATATAGACCGGCACCACCCTGTCGGCGGCATTCAATGCAGCACGCAATGCCGGGTTGTCACTCAGTCTCAGGTCGCGGCGGAACCAGAACAGTACGGTTTTCATATTCCATCGTCGTTGGGCTGAATCTGCTACCGTAGCACGAAGTTGAGCACTCATTAGGGAGATCGTGCATGCGTGAACTGGGGCGCATATTTCTGGCGGGTCTCGCCGCCTTGCTGCCGGCCGTGGTTACCTTGTGGTTGGCCTTGTGGCTGCTGTTCAGTGCCGAGCGCGGGCTGGGCAGCCTGGTGCGGATGGTCCTGCCGGATGAATACTACATCCCGGGTACGGGAGTGGTCCTGGCCATTGGTCTTGTCTTCGCGGTCGGCCTGCTGACCCGGACCGAACCCGTCCGACGACTGTTTGGTTTTGGCGGCGCGATCATGGACCGCATTCCCTTGCTCAAGACCGTTTACGGTGCCTTCAGGGACCTGGTCCAGTTTGTAACCAGCGACAAGAAAAACAGTTTTGACAAGGTCGTCATGGTGCGGCCCGGGCCTGACCCTGAAGTGGAGTTGCTGGGCTTTGTGACCCGTGAGGATTTTGACGGCCTGCCGGATGGCGTGGGCGGCGAAGATCGCATCGCGGTTTACATGCCCATGAGCTATCAGGTCGGTGGCTACACTTTTTTCCTTCCCCGCTCCCGTGTTCGCGCGGTGGACATGTCCATGGAAGATGCCATGCGGATGGCGCTGACGGCAGGGATGTCGGTCAAGAAGGATGATCTTGGGTGACGGCTTGTGACCCTGGTGAGCTAATGGCTATGGGCCTTAGTGAGTGTAGGGCCCTCCGGCGCCGGTGACCGGTGATGTTCCGGTCCAGCCCGCACATCCCTGTGCGGGCGTTCGGCAAACTGCGATGGTCCACCGGACCATCAGTCATGCCTCACCCTGGCTCCCACAGCCTTGAGCAAGGCCACCGGGACCTGGACCCACTCTAGATGGAGGATACCTTGGCCGTGCATGCTGGAGGCGTATTCTGATATCCGAGCAGATTGGCTTCGATTCGGCTGGTGCGATCGCGGCTAAAGCCGCTCCCACAGCGGCTCCGGCATAGGCTATAGGCACCGTGGGAGATTCTATGTCTCACCGCAACCCCCTCAAGCGCATTTTGGCTGGTACTGAGTCTGATTTTTCATGAGTGCGAAAGCGACTCTGGCCAGCTTCCGGGCGAGCGCGACCAAGGCTTGGGTGGTTTTCAGGCCGCGCTCAAGATAGCGCTCGTAGACGGGCCGCCAAGTGGGGCTGTTCCGCGCTGCCATGGCGGCATTGTGTAGCAAACGCCGGAGCTCGGGATTGCCCTGCTTGGTGAGCTTTCGTCTTCCCTTGGAGACGCCTGAGTCTCGTGCCCGGACATCCAGTCCGAGAAAGGCGATAAAGGCATCCGAGCTTCGAAATGTGCCCCGGCGAAAGGTGGTCACAAGGGCGCTGGCAGTCAGCTCACCGATGCCTTCGACCTGGATGCACCGCCGATAATCCTCTGCCCAGCCATGCTCTTTCAGAGCCGCCTTGAGCCGCTTTCTGATCAGCTGATCCAAGCGCTCAATCTGGCGAATCACTGCTTTGAGACTGGTCCCCAGGCCTTTCATGTTTCCGAAGCTTTGTTGGAGCGCGATCCGAGCTGAGACCAAGGTCGCCCGGCGGCCTAGCAGCTGCTGGATGGCGCGATAGGCCTTGGGAGGCGGGCTCCAGGGCCGCAGATCCTCGCCCTCGTTCTTGAGGTAGCGGACCAGCAATTCGGCATCCGTGCGGTCGGTCTTGGCCCGTCCGCCGACGCTTTTGCGGTAATTGTGGAGCCGAAATCCGTCTACAAGATAGACCGTATGGCCCATGGCATGGGCCATTTCCACCAATTCCAGGTGGTAGGTGCTGGTAGCCTCGGCAGCAAGGGCGCTCTCCACTGGC
>NZ_SLKM01000196.1:0-2766 GCF_007134575.1 Natronospira sp. | reverse complement strand
CTTGGCGTGGATCTCCGGTTCATCGAAGAACACTTTCCGCCGAGCTGGAATATCCCGCCCGGCAGTGAACATCCGGCCTTTGTGCTGGGCCGCAGCGGTGAGCTTAAGCCGCATCCCATGCATTGGGGCTATCGGCCCCACTGGGCCGGGGAGAAGGGCAGGGAGGTGATCAATGCCCGGGGTGAAAGCGCGGCCGAGAAGCCTTATTTTCGCAGTGCCTACCAGCGCGGTCAGCGCTGCCTGATCCCGGCAACCGCCTGGTATGAGTGGCAGAAAACGGCGACCGGCAAACAGCCTTGGGCGCTCAGCAATGAGGCCCAAACCCTCTTTCTGGCCGCGGTCTACACCCGCGGGCAAGAGGGGCTGGGTTTTGCCATCGTCACCCGCCCGGCGATCAAGTCCCTCGGCCACATCCACGATCGCATGCCCCTGGTGCTCAGCGATGCCACTGCCCAGCAGCAATGGCTGGCCCACGAGCCTCTGCCCGGCGACTGGAGTCAACGCTGGATTACTGGCCCATCACTGCCGGATGCTTGGCAGAGCTGGCCTGTCAGCCGCGCGGTCAATAGCCCGGAGAACGATACGCCCCAGCTATTGGAGCAGGTTGAATCCAAGAGCTAGGCAAGCTCCGACCATGAAAGGCACGGCTTGACGTACGTACGGAAGTGCGTACACTTTGTGGAAAGTAAAGCGTGCGAGAGAGGTGCGTGATGAGCGGAATTTCAGCCACTGAGGCACGCAGCAAGTTGTATCGCCTGATCGACGAGGCTGCGGAGTCGCACCGACCAATCACGATCACGGGAAAGCGTAATACCGCTGTCTTGGTGTCAGAAGAAGATTGGTCTGCGATTCAGGAGACACTTTACCTGCTCTCTGTGCCAGGGATGCGGGAGTCAATCCGTGAGGGAATGGATGCGCCCGTGCAGGAATGTGATGAGGAGCTGGATTGGTGACATGGAAGTTGGTTTACACCAAGCAAGCGCAAAAAGATGCAAAGAAGCTGGCTGCCAGTGGACTAAAACCAAAAGCTGAAGAATTGCTAGCCCTGATTGCAGAAGATCCCTTCCGCAGACCCCCACCGTTTGAAAAGCTTATTGGTGACCTTTCGGGGGCCTATTCTCGCAGGATTAATATTCAGCATCGACTGGTATACCAGGTGCTTGAGTCTGAAGGTGTTGTGAAAGTGCTCAGACTCTGGAGTCACTACGAATAGCGGAACCTCTGACTAATCAGAGGTTCCTTTTAGCGCCAATAAGTCGCTGATCTTGGCCGGTTTGAGCTTACGCTCCTCCAAGGTGTCGAGCATCTTGGCCAGTGCTTCGGCAGTGGCGAGGTCCGGCTCGTGAAGATGGAGGACGACGATGCTGCCGGGTTGGACGTTGTCGAGTACCTGGGCGGCGATCTCTTCGGCGCTGAGGTCCTTGTCGGCGTCGCCGCTGGCGATGTCATAGTGGACGAGTTTGAGGCCCAGATCAGCTGCAATCTCTGTGACTGTTTCGTTGTATTGGACGAATGGTGGGCGAAAGTGACGCGGGATTTCGCCGGTGAGGCTGTAGGACATGAGTTGGGCGAAAGCGATTTGTAGGCGGATGTCTTTTTCTGTTAGTTCGGTCAGATCCGGGTGGCCGTGGGCGTGGGTCGCGATTTCGAACTGAGGGTCGTCGTGAAGCTCGCGCGTGAGCTCAGGGTTGTCGGCCATCCAGAGGCCGCCGAGAAAGAGGGTGGCGGGGATCTGGTGGTCGCGAAGCTTGTCCAGCACCGCCTCATTAAGTCGGTTGCTTCCAAGCTGGCTGCAGGCGTCGAAGGTCAATGCGATTTTGCCTGGGTCCTGGTCCCGTGGCCCATGCTTGATGACCTGGGGTGAGCGGGCCTCAACCATCGGCAGCTCATCGATGGCAAGGTCTGGATGAGCGGCGTTGAAGGCTTCTCGAAGTGATTCGGTATAGGCATTGGCGTCGATGTCTGCCTGCGCCATGGTGGGCAGAGCGAGGAGGAGGGCGAGGAAAGCGGCCTGGGTAGGGCGTCGCACGGGTGGACCTCGGGTTCGGAACAGGGTAACTCAGTTTGCTGTGCCGCCAGAGACAAGTCCAGTGGCCGGGCCATTCGGCTTGTCAGGTCTGTTAGTCTGCGGTGGACAGGATTCATGGAAGAGGAGTGCTGATGTCGCGCGCTGAAGATGGGCCTGGTCTAAAGGTCGTTGCTTTGGGGGTTGCCGCCTTTGTGGCCGGTCTTTGGTTGTTGCACGGCCTGGTGGTGGTCCTTGGACTGGATGCCTCGGCCCTGGGCATCCGGCCCCGGGCCGTGTCCGGACTGATGGGGGTTGTTGCGGCACCCCTGATTCATGGCTCCTGGCTGCATCTGTTTTCCAATACCCTGCCCTTGATCGTGTTGGGTAGCGCGATGCTTTACGGCTTTCCCCGGGCCGCCAGGGCAGCCTTGCCGTTGATCTGGCTGGGCTCCGGTTTGCTGGTCTGGCTGCTTGCCCGGGATGGGGTGCATGTGGGTGCCAGCGGCGTGGCCTTCGGGATGATGTTTTTTGTGCTGAGTGCGGGTATTCTGCGTCGCGACCGGGCATCGGTGGCGCTGGTGCTGTTGGTCTTTTTCCTGCACGGGTCCATGGTCTGGGGCGTTTTGCCACAGGCTCCCGGGGTGTCCTGGGAAAGCCATCTTTTCGGTGCGGTACTCGGGCTGGTCTGTGGCATCGCGCTGCGGCATCGGGATCCGATTGCGGCGCCGGCAGTGTTTGATAATTCCGATCTCCCGGAT
>NZ_SLKM01000201.1:0-2780 GCF_007134575.1 Natronospira sp. | reverse complement strand
GGTTGGCCGTAAGAAATAAAGTGGTGCCTTCTTCAGCGAGTTCTCCTACCAGGTCGCGTAGCAGTACAGTTTTTCCAGTGCCCGGAAGGCCCTTTATCAGTGTCAAGCGATTGGACGCCAGCTGCTCGCGGATTGAATCCCGCAACTTCTGACGCTTAAGGTGCGTGCCACCAATGTCATCAGCCTGTTGATCAAGCCAATGACGCGTATTGTCTCTGAGAATGTGTATGTCGCCTGCAAACGCCGGCGACATCGCCTCGGCGAAGCCGGTGTTGCCCGGACCGTGTTGACACTCAATTTCGGCAGTTGGTATAAACCTCAGGACGTCATTGCCGGTCGAGCTGATCGGTCGACGAAATACGGTTGCCGCGAATCCTGAATGCTGACATAATGCCCCGCCTCATGGAGGTGAGGAGTCGGGGCCGGCAAGGCTTTAATGCCGGATACCGGACGGAGCCTGCCTTCAGATCGTCGCGGAAACTCCACCGCAAACAGGGGAAAGGGTTCTATGAACAAGCAGGAACTGATCGAAGCCGTGGCCGCGTCCGCGGATCTGTCCAAGGCCGATGCCACTCGTGCCGTGGATTCCGTCATCGACAACGTGACTCAGACCCTCAAGAAGGGTGATCAGGTCACGCTGGTCGGCTTTGGCACCTTCTCCGTGAAGGAGCGTGCCGCACGCACCGGCCGCAACCCGCAAACGGGTGCAACCATCCAGATTCCCGCCAGCAAGGTTCCGGGTTTCAAGGCTGGTAAAGCGCTCAAGGATGCGGTAAACTAAACGCTTTCCTTGAGGGTGCTTAGCTCAGCTGGGAGAGCATCGCCCTTACAAGGCGAGGGTCGGAGGTTCGAGCCCTCCAGCACCCACCAGTAAAAGTCGGAGTGGTAGTTCAGTTGGTTAGAATACCGGCCTGTCACGCCGGGGGTCGCGGGTTCGAGTCCCGTCCACTCCGCCATACGAGAAGAGGGCATCCTGTTGGATGCCCTCTTTTTTTGCCCGCTTGTCGGTATCCCGCCTGGATGGAGAAGAAATCGGCGCCAAGCCTTTGAGCCCCGGCTCATTTGGTGGCATCCTAGGCGGTTTGTAGGGCGGCCCGGGTGGCGAATTCCGATTCCACCGGCCAGCCGACTGTCATCAGCAGCCTTCGGGGGCCCCCGCAGCCGCGGGGACGGAAAACGTACAGAGACACTATGCTTCAGTCCATCAGAGATAATATTACCGGCTGGATTGCCTGGGTTGTGGTCATTCTTCTCAGCATCCCCTTCGCCCTGTTTGGGATTAACACCTACTTCGAAGGGCGATTCACCAACGCTGTGGCCACGGTCAATGGCGAGGAGATCCCCAACCAGCGCTTCCGGGATCGCTACCAGAATCAGTTCCAGCAACTGCGGCAGATGTTCGGGGACCAGTTCGATCCAGAGATGATCGATGAATCCCGCCTGCGCCGTCAGGTCCTGGATCAAATGATTCAGGAAGAGCTTCTGATTCAGCGTGCCGAGGATCAGCGTTTTCGTGCCGACGAGCGCGAAGTGATTGAACAGATCCGTTCCATCCAGGCTTTCCATGTGGATGGCGAATTCTCGATGGAGCGTTATCGCACTCTGTTGCGGGCACAGAATATGACTCCGTCACAGCTGGAGCAGAACCTGACTCGGGAGCTCAAGGGTCAGTATCTTCAGAGCGCCGTTTCTCGTTCGACCTTTGTGACCGATCAGGAAATTGAGCGCATGGCGCGTCTGGAAGCCCAGCGCCGCATCTTCGACGAAATCAGTATTGCTCCCGCCGACTTCATTGATCGGGTCGATGTCAGCGACGATGAGGTCGAGGAATGGTACGAGACCCATGCTGATCGCTACATGACAGCCGAACAGGTGGATCTGCGCTACATCAAGCTGTCCATGGCCGAGGTTCGCGAGCGTATCGAGATCGGTGAGGAAGAGCTGCGTGAGGCCTGGGAGCGTGACCGGGAGCGTTACCTGGAGGACGAGGAGCGCTATGCCCGTCACATCCTGATTCGCATGGATGACGATGAATCCGCCGCCCGAGAGAAGATCGAGTCCTTGCGGCAGCGCCTGGCCGATGGTGAATCCTTCGAGGACCTGGCCCGCGAGTACTCTGACGATACCCTTTCCGGCGAGGAGGGTGGCAGCCTTGGCTGGGTCTTGCCCGGCGACATGGTTGACGCTGTCGATGAAGTGATTTTCACCCTGGAAGCGGGCGAAGTCAGTGAAGTGGTGGAGAGTGAGTTCGGTTTGCACCTGGTTCGGGTGGATGAGATCGAAACGCCGGAACCGCTGCCTTTCGAAGAAGCCCGTGACGAGCTGCTTGCTGATCTGCGCCAGACCGAAGCCGAGCGTCGCTTCTTCGATCTGCGCGAAACCATGGCAGATGAGGCCTTTACCAACCCGGATGCCCTGGAGCCCATTGCCGATATCCTTGACCTGGATATTCGGACGGTCGAGGACGTGACCCGGGATGAGGGTGAGGGCATTGCCGGCCATTCCCGTGTTCGTCAGGAAGCCTTCAGCGCCATGGTGCTGGACGAGGCGCTCAACAGTGATCCCATTGAACTGGATGACGACACGGTCGTGGTGCTCCGGGTAGTGGATCATCGTCCGGCCGAGCAGCGGCCACTGGAAGCTGTGGCCGACCAGATTCGCGAGGAAGTTCGTCAGGACAAGGCAACGCGGGAAGCCCGTGCCCTGGCCGAACGTTTGCGTGAACGGGCGGGCGAGGGTGAGTCCTTCCTGGATCTTGCCGAAGAAGCGGACCAGCCGAT
>NZ_SLKM01000165.1:0-2797 GCF_007134575.1 Natronospira sp. | reverse complement strand
GGAGTGTTGTTGATGAACGCCGACATCACGCCCACGGTGATCATCATCACCACCAGGCCGGCCCACAGGTTGACCTGAAACACACGGGCGGAAACCCGGCCCAGGGTTTCCACCGCCCCGGTCCGAAACAGCGCGGCGCTGATGACGAACATGGCCGCGACGGTTACCGTGGCCGTGTTGGAGAACCCGGCGATGCCCTCCTCGGGGCTGACCACGCCGGAGAGCAGGAGTACGGCCATGATGATCAGCGCCACCATGTCCACCGGCAGCTTCTCCGAGGCGAACAGGGCCACCGCCATGGCCACCAGCGCCAGGACGAAGAGGATCTCGATGGTCACCGGTCCGCCCCCGTCCGCTGGCTGAGGTGCTCGCCTGAGCGCCCGGCCGAAAAGTGAAACCCCGGGGACTTTCGAGCGGGACCAGAGCCCGAACTCCCGGTTGAGCCCCGGTCTCGGTCGTCAGATCGGCTTCGGTCTGTGGTCCTGCCCATCGGCCGATTCTACCAGCCCACGGCGTCCCTTCCGCGGCGGGGGTTCTCGGCGGGAAAGGGTGCCGGGTGCCCAATCCTGACTCGCTGGGTGGCCCGGTCGGGAAGCCGCCGGGCGACTTTCGGGTTGATGTTGGTGAGGAGGCGGTATGACGAAGGCGCTCTTTTGGCAGGTGATGACCGCGGCGGTGCTGCTGCTGACCCTGAGCGGTGGTGCCGGTGCGGCGACCCTGGTGGTGGTCAACAAGGCCGAGGCGACGGTTTCGCTGGTGGATATTGCCAGCGGTGAGGTGCGGGCCACCCTGCCGGTGGGGGAGGGACCCCACGAGGTGGGAGTTTCTCCGGATGGGCGACTCGCCCTGGTGGGCAATTACGGGGTTCGCAATACGCCGGGATCCTCCCTGACCCTGATCGATATCCCCAGTGCCAGGGTGGTTCGCACCATCGACCTGGGCGAGTACCGGCGGCCCCACGGCATCGTGTGGCTGGGCGACGGCCGCCGCGCGGTCGTGACGGCTGAGACCAACAAGGCGCTGCTGGTGGTGGACACGACCACCGGTGAGGTGGTGGCGGCCGTCGACACCGACCAGGAGGTCTCCCATATGGTGGCGGTAACGCCGGACGGCGGCCGCGCCTTTGTGACCAATATCCGCTCGGGCTCGGTGACGGTGGTGGACCTCGAGACCAACACCCGTGTCGCCAACATCCCCACCGGCGAGGGGGCCGAAGGGGTTGCGGTGACGCCGGACGGGGCGACCGTCTGGGTCACCAACCGGGCGGCGGATACGGTCACCGTGCTGGATGCCCGGACCCTGGAGGTCGTGGCAGAGCTGGAGTCGCCGTCGTTCCCCATCCGGGCCATGGCCACGTCGGACGGGCGGCGGGTGCTGGTGACCAACGCCCGTTCCGGGGACCTGTCGGTGTTCGACGTGGCCGGTCGGTCGCTGGAGCGCCGCATGTCGTTGCAGGTGGAGGCGAGTCATGTTGAGGGGCGGCTTTTCGGCGACACGTTCGGCGACAGCTCCGTGCCCATCGGCATCCTCATCTCGCCCGATGACAAGCTGGCGTTCATCGCCCACTCCAACGCCGACCAGATCACGGTGGTGGACCTGAAGTCCTGGAGCATCGCCGGCGCCCTGACCGCGGGCAAGGAGCCCGACGGGCTGGGGTTCTCACCCCACTCGGTCCCGGTTCGGCCGGTGAACGGGGCGGTGATGCTGGCCCCCCGGTGTGGCAGCAAGGGGGCGGGTGGCAGGCGCTGATCGACCCCTGGTGCAGACTCGCCGGTAGGTGCACGGCGCTGTAGTTCGTTCGGGACGAGGCTGGTGAGAACGGTCGTTGGCAGCGGCAGCAGCACGCAGGTCCGGGGTGCCGGGTCGCTGAGGTAGACTCCGCGGTGTGAAGCGCGAGGTCGATGCAGTGAACGTCCACGTTCCGGGAGTACGCAGCTTCCGGGGCACAACGCCCCGGCTGGGCGCACAGGTGTGGGTGGACCCCGGCGCGCACGTCATCGGCGACGTCACCCTGGGCGATGACTGTTCGGTGTGGCCGGGAGCCGTGATTCGCGGCGACATGCACAGCATCACCATCGGCGCGCGGTGTTCGGTCCAGGATTGCGCCGTGCTCCACATCACCCACGATTCCCGATTCAACCCGGGGGGGTACCCGCTGGTGGTCGGCGACGATGTGAGTATCGCCCACCAGGCGGTGTTGCACGGCTGCACCATCGGCAGCCGGGTGGTGATCGGGATGCAGGCCATGGTGATGGACGGCGCGGTGGTGGGTGACGACGTGATCCTGGCCGCCGGTTCGCTGGTGCCGCCGGGCAAGGTCTTCGAGGGCGGCATGCTGTATCGCGGGCGCCCCGCCCAACCGGTGCGACCGCTGACCGCCGAGGAGCTGGCGTTCCTGCCCTATGTGGCCGGCAACTACGTCAAGCTGAAGGATCAGTACCTGGCCGAACCGGCGACGCTATGAGGATGCTATTTGTTGTCGGCGTGTCGTGGCTCGTCGTTGGACTGCTTCTGCCCGGCTGCCGGAGCGCGTCCGTGCCCGTTTCGGAGCCGACGCTGGGACCTGTCGCCCCGATCTGGGTGGTGCAGACGTTCACCGGCGGCCGGCAGTGCCAACCGGGCAGCTACACCCCGCCGGACGTACGGGTCATGCTGGAGAGGGTTGGGGTCGCGGTGCTGGAGACCCGGGTTGAGCCCCTGTCGGTGTGCCACGCTTGCGATATCTGCCCTGCCTATTCGGCCGACCACTTCGTGCTCATCGACCCGGCGCACCTCGATGCGGCGCAAGCGGCCGGCT
>NZ_SLKM01000028.1:0-2818 GCF_007134575.1 Natronospira sp. | reverse complement strand
GGTGTAGACGAGCGACAAAGGCCGCCGGCCCCTTGGCCGGCGGCCTTTGCTTATGGCCTGGCCCTGCCCCCGTACCGATAAGTGACTCCATGCCACATGTTCGTGCCCACCTATTGCTGGTGCTGTTCACGGTAATCAGCCTCCCATGGCAGGACGGTCGCGTGATAGTGGGCCTGTTGGTCCTGCTACTGGCTTGGCATCTGTGGCAGGGGGCGGCTGCCATGACCAGCCTGGGGCGCGGGGTCTGGCGCCTGAAATGGCTGCTCCTCGGCCTCATGCTGGTTTATTTGTGGTTGCCTGGGCGGGAGCCACTCGCGGATGCCTGGTGGCCGGCAATGGAGCGGGGCCTGGTGTTGCTGGCCATGTTTGCCAGCGTACACACGCTCCTGTTTTCCACCCCGCCGGACCGGCTTGGCGCTGCTCTTGCCGAAGGGTTGAGCCCGCTGGATCGTGTCCATTTGCCGGGATCCATTTTTGCACGGCGGCTGGCCATGCTGCTGGCGCAAGCCGTGGAAGAGCGCCGTTCCCTGGCGCAAGACACAGTCGGCGGCGGTGGCTGGTTCAGTTGGATTCCGCGCCGACTGGCCGGGGAGATACGACGGATGGAGGCCCGGGCCGCGGAGCCGGCGGACGATTTTCCGCCCCTGCCAGACCTGGGGCCCACCCCGTGGCATGACTGGCTAATATGTATCCTCGCCGCGCTGGCCTTGCTGACTCTGCTATGGATCTGACTGGATAATCACGCGATGACGACTGACAAGGGACAGATGTGGGTGGCCGGCCTGGAGTACGACGGCAGCGGTTTCCGGGGCTGGCAGGCCCAGCAGCCGGGGGTTCGCACGGTGCAGGAAGTGTTGACCGCTGCCTTGTCACGGGTGGCTGACCACCCGCTGGAGGCGGTTTGTGCCGGACGGACCGATGCTGGCGTTCATGCACTGGGGCAGGTGGTACATTTTCAGAGCCCCGCGCCGCGGCCTCCTCGGGCCTGGCTGCTGGGCTGCAACAGTGCCTTGCCCGATGACGTCAATCTTCGCTGGGTCGAGCCCGTCGATGACGACTTTCATGCGCGTTACTCGGCGCACTCGAGAAGCTATCGTTATGTGTTCTGGAATCGCCCGGCACGGACTGCCCTGGGCCGTCAGCGGGCCTGCTGGGTTTACCATCCTCTGGATGCCGCCGCCATGCATCGGGCGGCCCAGGCGCTGATCGGGGAACACGACTTCAGTGCCTACCGTGCGGTTGCCTGCCAGTCGCCAACACCCATGCGTTTCGTGGAAGCCATTTCGGTCCAACGGGAGGGTGACCTGGTGGTCATGGATATCCGCGCCAATGCCTTTCTGCATCACATGGTCCGCAATATTGCCGGGGTCTTGATGGCGGTCGGCAAGGGGGATGCGGAGGAATCATGGCCGGCCGATGTGCTGGTCGGCCGGGACCGGACGCGCGGGGGCGTGACGGCGCCAGCGGAGGGGCTTTATTTCCACGGTGTTCGCTATCCCGATTTTCCCGCCATTGACCGCCTCAGCAAGCCTTCTCATGAGCCCATGTTGCCGGGGCCGGCCATCCCGGGGCAGTGAGTCCGGGTCGGCTTTCTGTTAAGGTTGAAGGCATGTGCCTGCCTATCCCGGCAGTTTCCTTATAAACAGCGATAATTTGCGCGGCAGAGGCAGCCTGCTCCACATGCAGCCCCGAGTGAAGATCTGTGGCATCACCACGGCCGAACAGGCCCGCTGGGCTGCCGAGTCCGGCACGGACGCCATTGGTCTGGTCTTTCACGAGCCAAGCACTCGCGCCGTCGGGATACAGCAGGCCGCCGACATCATTGCAGCCATACCGGCCTATGTTTCCGTGGTCGGATTGTTCATGAACCCGGATGCCGCCCAGGTGCGGACGGTGCTCGAGCGACTGCCGCTGGAAATGCTGCAGTTTCACGGCGAGGAGAGTGCCGATTTCTGTCGCCGCTTTGGCCGTCGCTACGTCAAGGCCGTGGGCATGTCCGGGGAACTGGATCCGGTGAAGGCCAGTCAGCTCTATCCGGATGCTGCCGCTCTACTGGTGGATAGCCATGCCGGCCGCCGTGCCGGTGGTACCGGTGAGCGTTTTGACTGGAGTCGATTGCCTTCTCGGCCCGATTTTGATCTGGTCCTTGCGGGCGGTCTGGCTCCAGGCAATGTCGCCGAGGCGATTCGCGTCGTCCGGCCCTGGGCGGTGGATGTCAGTTCCGGCGTGGAATCGGTGCCGGGCCAGAAAGATCCGCAATTGATGTCGCGATTCATAGAAGAGGTGCAAGGTGTCGGCCAAAGCAAAGAATCTGAGTGAGCTTCCCCCAAACGGATACCGACAGCTGCCCGACGCACGAGGGCATTTCGGCATATTTGGCGGCAGTTTCGTGTCTGAGACCCTGATGGGGCCGGTGGAGGAGCTGCGACAGGCGTACGAATCGGCACGCCAGGACCCGGCGTTCCAGCGTGAAATTGCCCGCGAGCTGGGGCATTTCGTGGGTCGTCCCACCCCCCTGTATCCCGCTGATCGCCTCAGCGAATGGGCCGGCGGAGCCCGTATCTGGCTGAAACGGGAAGACCTTTGCCATACCGGTGCCCACAAGGTGAACAACACCGTGGGGCAGGCCATTCTTGCCCGACGGATGGGCAAGCCGCGGGTGATTGCCGAAACCGGGGCCGGTCAGCATGGTGTCGCATCGGCTACCGTGGCAGCCCGGCTGGGCCTGGAATGCGTGGTCTACATGGGCGCCGAGGATATGCGTCGCCAGGAAGCCAATGTCTTCCGGATGCGACTCCTGGGCGCCAAGGTGGTGCCG
>NZ_SLKM01000191.1:0-11268 GCF_007134575.1 Natronospira sp. | reverse complement strand
CGACAACGCCTGGCTGGAATTCAACGAGCAGCGCAAGGGCATGCTGCGCCCCGGCATGATGGCCGATGTCGCGGTCATGTCCCACGACCTGGAGGCGATGGAGCCCGCCACACTGGACCAGCCCCGCGCCGCGCTCACCCTTTGCGGCGGGCGGGTGACCTGGGAGGCGTGAGGGGCTGTGCGGGAGGTCCGCGCACGGCAAGACTTCTTGCGCGTGCGCGGCCGGCGCGCAGTGGACCCATGACAAACGTTCGCCCGAACGTCGCGCCGCACAGTTCCCGTATCCGGACGCCATCGCCGCATGAGTTTCACTTCTGGCATCAGCTAAAAACGGGGGGACTACCCATGCATCAATAGCCCTTGCAGCAATCATAGGCACCGAGCAGTGCTTCAAAGTGATCCCAAGTGCCTCGCGTTAGTGGCTTAAACGACAAACTCATCACGTAATGCTCGCACGTTCTCAATAACGACGAAGCGGAGCCGCGGACTCGCCGTTGGGCGTGTTATAGAGTCTGTCCGACCGCGTCTGGATCATCTTGACTTGTCGAGCCAATCGAGTAGAACTCGATCAAACTCCTCCGGCTCCTCCAGCTGTGGAGTGTGTCCACTGTTTCTGAACAGGTGAAACCTGAGATCCTTCTGCCTGCGTAGCACGTCGTCCCAGAGAACCGGCGGAACCGCGTAATCATGTTCTCCCACCATTACGAGCACGGGTGCTGCCAGCTGTTCGCGGCCCCACCATAACTCATAGCCGTCGGCAAAGAATTCCCGGAAGATCGCCATGGCCCCCATGTTAAGGGGAACTCCCTCCCATAGGTGTGATGCATCGTAGGTGGGGTCGTGCCAGTACCGCGGTCCTTCGGCGACATACTGGGCCACGTATGCCTGTTCCGGTGTCATCCTTCCCCTCCCCTCGGCACGAAAATGTGCCAGCTTTGCGCGAAGCGTGGCCTTTCGCGCCTCCGAGGCATGGGCCTCCCAGTACGCCTCCGCAGCCTTCACGGTTGATATCACATCGACCGGGGGTGCGCCGATCAGAACGAGATGGGATACTCGCTCGGGATACCGCTTCGCATACTCAAGGGCAAGGTTGCCATGATGGGAATGCCCCACAAGCACGACACGATCGTGTCCGAGGTGAGCATGCACTTCGTCGATGTCGTGCATGTACGTATCCAGAGAGATTTCGTCTGGGCCGATAGAAGCATCCCCATCCGCGAAATGCCTGACGTCCACGAAGATCAGGCGGAGCGTGGTGCGAAGCCGATACGAGAATGTTCGCGGGTAGTAGATTGCCGAGCCGATGACCATTGTCGGTAAGCCGCAACCTTCGCAGACACAGCGCAGGAATGCTCCGTCGACATTCACTACTGCAGTGATACTGGGACATCCCCCCCCCTCGCCGTTTGCGAAATAACGGTCACACATCCTCCGCTGCGCCGCAATACAATCGCGCCGAATGACCGATCTCATTGGCGCACCGCAGGCGGCGCGTCCGCCTGGAGCGCCGTTCCTGGCTGTCTAATGGTGAACCAATACACCCAGAACAGGATGACCGCCTGAAGCGGGGCGCGAACGAGAAGATAGACGGGGCCCCATGCGTGTCCGCCCATTGGGACGTGGTTTATTGCGGCATGGACATTTGCCGGGAAGAACAGGATCAGAATTGCCGCAGCAGCCCATCCAGTGAATCGCCTGCACTTCGGAATGAGAAATCCGACCGCGATCACGAATTCAAGAATTCCGGTCACGTACACGAGGAACACTCGGACCGGAACCCAGGTAGGGATCATCTGCACCATGAGTTCTGTCTGGGCGAAGTGCCCAATCCCAGTGAACATGAACAGGATGCTAAGCCCAATGGCGGCGGCACTCCGAGCATCAAAGTCAGAACGCATTGCACCTGAGATGCCCCGGGCAATCAGCCAAGGGGTTATTATCAGGACGAGCATGATGATGGGAGTTGTCACGTGCGGATATCTCCATCCTGCCCCACGACCCGGATCACTCGGCTCAACTGGTGTTCCCCGGGTGGCGGGCCAGTCTCCGGAAATGCCACACCAGCAGCTGTCTTAGACGTCATACTCGTCATGGCGCCGGTTCCACACGTAACTCACCGGAAAGTGACGAGCGCCAGCGTGTTATTCCTCCAACAACCCAGGAACATCCATCACACCCTGCCTCCCAATCTGGGCCTAACATGAAGTGGTAGACGATCAACTGGCTACCCCCTCAAGCAGATCGAGCAGGCTCGCCGTTCCCGTCGGGCCTTCGAAGCCGTAATCCGAACGGACCTCGACCATGGGCAGGCGCCGCCGCTGGGCGTTGATTCGATCACGCTCCCGGGTGTGGCCTTTTCCCGGGCGATTTGCTCGTCGAGGGCTGCGCGCCAATCGTCGACGAAGACGATCTCGGGAATGGCGATGGAATTACGCATTATCGGACTCTCCTTGCCCGTGGTCTGGCGGCACGGGCTCGCCACCTGGTACACGGGCGGTCACGGCGCGGCTCCAGCCGCCAGCCACTCGTCAAATGTCGTGGGCATCACGCGTGCATTCTTGCCGGGCAGGAGCACGTCGCCTGCCATCGACGTGTCGAACGGCCCCGACCAGGTCGGTACGAGTTGCACGTAACGGCCTCGCACCTCGTGCGTGCGCCGTGCCATGTCGACCAGGTCCTGCGTTTGAGGCCCCGCGACATCCGGGTAGCGCCCCAGCGGTTGGTTTGTCACTACCTCGGCTAGTACGTCGGCGATGTCGACGGGGGCGATCGGCTGGACGAGCAAGGGCGCGATTGGCGCAACGCCGTCGCGTACTGTCCAGTCCGTGACCATCGCGGCGAAGTCATGGAACTGGGTGGCGGGAACGACGGTCCAGGGAACCGAGCCGGCCTCGACCAGGCGCTCCTGTTCACGCTTCCCGGCGTAGTGGGCGTTGCCCTCCACTCGATGAAGTCCCGCGATCGACAGCAGGACGTGATGGCGCACTCCGGCCCGCTCCTCAGCGGCCAGGAGGGTGCGTGTGGTGGTGCCAAAGTGGGCCACTGCTTCGTCGCGATCCGTCGTCGTCGCATTCGTCGTGTCCACGACCGCCTCCACCCCGGCCAGCGCCCGGTCCACCCCTTCTCCCGTGAGCAGGTTCACGCCGAAAGCACGGCTGATGGGGATCACGTCGTGGCCTTCCCTCTCGAGACTGGCAGCCGTGAGTCGGCCGATGTGGCCGGTCGCTCCGGCAATCGCTATGCGCATGCAATTTCTCCCGTGTGTTCGTGGTTGAGGCCATGGGATCCCATTCGATCAACAAGCGTAGAGTCTTTGCACAACCCTGTCAACGCTTGTAGAGTGAACAGCATGACCCGACCCGACAACGCACCTCTGTCCCGAAAGGAGCGCCGCCTGCGCACGGAGGCCAGGATCCTCGACGCCGCCAGGCGACTGTTCGCCGAGCTCGGCTTTGAGCGCACGACCATCCGCGCCGTGGCAGGCGAAGCGGGTGTCGATCCAGCGCTGGTGATGCAGTACTTCGGAAGCAAGGACGGGCTGTTCGCCGCCGCGGCACTCTCCACGGTAGACACGGAATCGCTGGTCCAGGCCGAGCACGATGACCTTCCACGGATGGCGTTGGCGCATGTGTTTGCCGATTTCGAAGACCCTGACCGCCGCGCCAGCGCCGTGGCCCTGCTCCGAAGCTGCCTGACGCACCCGGCGGCCCGGCGAATCCTGCGCGACGAGGTGATGGGCAAGACCCAGTCACAGGTGGCACGGACGATAGGTGGCGACGATGCGGGTCTCCGAGCCGCCGTGCTCAACGCCTGCACCCTCGGCCTGACCGTCGCCCGCTACCTGCTGGAAGACTCCGTGCTGGCAAACGCCAGCCCCGATGACATTGAGCGGGTCATGCTCCCTGCGCTTCGGAAAATCGCGGAGGCAAATGAGCAAGACTGAACCCAGCGCTCCCGGCAAAGTGTAAGCACTCCAATAGCCACGCTCGAGCGGCGTCATTGAACGTCAGGTGTCTTTCCGAAGTTCGCGAGGCCGGATGCTGCCATCGCTCGAAACAGATCGAGCCCGAACTCACGCGCCGCCCGAGAAGCAGCCCAACCCTCGGCGTAGCCGGCTGGCGTGGCCGTAGAGAACGCGAAGGGGAAGCCCAATCGTCGACATTGTGTCCACTGCTCTGCGGCTGCCTGAAGTCCAGGCTTCAAGCCGGAACTCCAGGCAGCCCGACAGCAGCCGATGGCTAGCTGCAGATTACCGCAGTGGTGTTGACAGGCTTTATCCTGCAGTTCGAACAAGTACCTGCGACCTCTAACCATAGACATGATCTCCGATCTCGTGCCTGCGTATTCATGATCGGAACTGTGTCGCTGTTCAGACATCCATTACGGGAAGAAGTCAATCTAAGGCTCGCTATACGTCTCAACGGTGTTGATCACCACACTTTCGTTATCCAGCAATACTATGCCGTATCCCGGTGGTCCCGGGTGGCGCGATAGCCGGTCGCTGGTCATGTCGAATACCAGAGGCAGGTGGGTGCTTTCCAGCACGGTAAAGGGGTGGCCCGCCCACAGTCCGCTGACATTGCGATGCAGATGACCGAAAAGCAGTTGCGTTGGCGCGCTGCGGGCACGCAGCAAATGGAAAAGCGCATTGTCCGGATCTCGCAGTCGCAGACGGTCCAGGGGCGGCACACCGATGGCCATGGGCGGGTGGTGCATGAAAATCAACACGGGAGTCGCCCCCGCGCTTTGCAGTTGCGCATCCAGCCAGGCCAACCGAATGGCGCAGAGTTCGCCATGGTGTCCGTTTTCGGCCTGTGTATCCATATAGATGAGACGTGTGCCGTGCAGGTCTTCTCTCGATTGCAGGA
Organism: Natronospira sp.; assembly: GCF_007134575.1. Classification (NCBI taxonomy): domain Bacteria; kingdom Pseudomonadati; phylum Pseudomonadota; class Gammaproteobacteria; order Natronospirales; family Natronospiraceae; genus Natronospira; species Natronospira sp. Next base: position 6,400 of record NZ_SLKM01000191.1, on the reverse strand, counting down.
AGCTGTCGACAGTGGGCTCATCGGGGAAGATCTTCCGCAGGCTGTCGCGATGGTCGTGGTTGCCCACCAGCAGCCGATAGGGAACCGGGAAGTCTTGCAGCGCATCCCGAAGCACTTCGTAGCCTTCGATACTACCGGACTGCACCAGATCCCCGGTCAGAATCAAGCGATCCGCGTCGGCGTGTTGGTCGCGTAGCTCATCCAGCACGGCGTTCAGTCGTCGCAACGGCTCGGCATTCTGCGCCCGTGGATACCCGGTTTCCGCCAGGTGAAGGTCGGTTATCCAAAGAAGCTTGCTCGTGCTCATCCTTGTGCTCCCTGCCTCGGCCGAATGGCGATCGACGACAGATCGCTGTTTCTATCCAGGGTCGGGCCGGACAGAGCCTTGCGTTCGGAATAGCGGTTCGTGAGGGCATCAACGTGGGGACGCAGCAGGAGGGTGAAGCGAACCAGTTCTTCCATGACGTCAACAATCCGTTCATACAGCGGCGAGGGCAGCATACGACCGGCGGCGTCGAACTCCTGAAACGCCTTGGGTACGCTGGACTGGTTTGGGATAGTGAACATGCGCATCCAGCGACCAAGTAGACGGAGCGTGTTGACCGCGTTGAAGGATTGCGAACCGCCGCTGACTTGCATCACCGCCAGTGTCCTGCCTTGTGTGGGGCGAATGCCGGCCATCTCCAGCGGCAGATGGTCAATCTGCGTCTTCATTACCCCGGTAATCTGGCCGTGCCGCTCGGGGCTGCACCAGACCTGCCCTTCGGACCACAAGGCCAACTCCCGCAACTCGTGAACGGTAGGGTGGTCGTCACCGGCAACCTGATCCGCCAGCGGCAGGTCGCTGGGATCGAAGATGCGCGGTTCGGCACCCATGAAGCGCAGCAGACGCGCCGCTTCCTCCACCACCAGGCGGGAATAGGAGCGTTCCCGCAGGGAACCGTAGAGCAGCAGTATCCGCGGCGGATGGCCGGAGGCGCCGGCCAGCCCCGCCGCCGGGTTCGGGCCGGCGAAACGGTGATCGAGGGCAGGAAGCGTTTCGGGGTCAGGGAGTGTTCGCAGTGGCATAGTCGTTCCTCATCAAGTGCTGGAGCAGGGTGAGCGCGCCGAAGGCCAGGAGCCCGAGCGCGGCGGAAACAGCGAGTGCGCCGCTGCCGAATCGTTCGATCAGCAGGGTGAACAGGAAAGGGGCGAACGCCTGGCCGAAACGGGCCGGTGCCATCAGCCAGCCCTGGCGCCGGCCATAACCATGGGGGCCGAAGATGGCCAATGGCAACGTACCTTTGGCAATGGTCAGAATGCCGTTGCCGGCGCCGTGCAGCAGTGCAAACATTGCCGCCGCCGGCGCGCCGGAAAGCAGCACCGCCAGCGCTCCCAGGGGATGGGCGGTGCTGGCCAGCCGGGCGGAGACCATGGGATGGAAGCGTCGCAACAGGGAAAACTCCAGCAACCGTGCCGCCACTTGAGCGGGTCCCACCAGAGCCGCCAGACCGATAGCAGCCGCAGCGGTGAGGCCGGTTTCCTGGAGCAGGCGCGGCAGATGCGCCGCCATGGCGGTGCTGAGAATCCAGGTGATGGCGAATACCAGCGCCAGCAGGGGCATCGCGAAGCGTGGCGGTGTCTGCGGAGTCTGCGGCTGCCCGGTGTGGCTCACCTCGACCTGGGTGGCTTTGGGTAGTAGAAGGTTGAGGGGCAGACCAATCAGCATGTGCGCCGCGCTCCATGTGAAGCAGGCCGCCCTCCAACCAAACTCCGCGTCCAGCCAGCCGGTGATCGGCCAGCACACGGTGCTGGCGAAACCCGCCATCAAGGTAATGCCGGTAATGGGGCCGCGCGCTTGGCGGCCATAGAAGCCGGTCAGGGTAGCGAAGGCGGCTTCGTAGAGACCCACCGCCATGCCGACACCGATGATCGCCCAGGCCAGCCAGAGCGTGACCGGGCCTTGGGCCAGGCCGAGTGCCAGCAAGCCGGCGGCAAACAGCAGATTGGATGTTGCGAGCAACCCCCGGCCGCCGCGGCCATCAATACGCTGGCCAGCCGCGGGCCCAAGAAAGGCGGTAAGGATCAGGGCCAGGGAGAAGGCGCCGAAGACATTGCCGACCGAAACGCCGAGATCCCGTGCCATGGGCTCCGCCAGAATGGCGGGCAGGTAGTAGGTGGAACCCCAGGCCAGGGTTTGCGTCAGTCCCAATACCAGACTGACCCGTCGACGCGCAGTCATTGGTCCTCTCCCCAGGACGCGGTCGGTTCGACGGGAATTGGAGGAAAGATGCCAGGAACACAGAAGCCTCCGTCATCAAGGCATCGATCATCGATGCATACGGACAAAAAAAGGGTCACCCTTCTTGTCTTCCTCTCTTCGGAGTGTTTTCGGTAGCCAGTTTGCTGGCGACGATACAGTCGGTAGCGTCCAACCAAGCATCGACCGCCACTTGAAACGCATCCCTGCCCTTATCGGTCAATTCGTACACTTTACGGGAACGACCCTGGACCACCTGAGCGGTGGAAGAAAGGTAACCGCCTGCTTCGAATTCATTCAGTACCGGATACACCGTTCCCTCGGAAGGGCTGCAGCAGCCCTTGGTGCTTTTCTCGACCGCCTGTACCACTTCATAGCCGTGCATCGGCTTGCGGTGAAGTACTCCTAGTACAAAGAACTTGGACAGCGACATCTTGATGATGCCGCGCCAGTAGCTGGGATCACTGTAGTCCGGTGCCTGTCGACCACCGGTCCGGGCCGATTTGGTTGCTGCATTCATATTCTCGCACTCTATACCTCGATGATCGAGGTGTCAAGAGAGGGGATTGCGGTGCATGACTTGAATGCGGTCCCCAGTAGGCAGTTAACGACAACCATCAGCCGCGCGAACTACACCCTGATTGCTTTCTGATCGCATATGTTCATGGCCTGGTTCGCCACGGCCTTAACTTGGTTCAAGAGGCGTCCGTTAATAACGTCAGCAGGCACTTCCAGAGCGAAACACAGGATTCCCCCGCATCAAGGTTGCATCATCAACACAATGCCGAACAAAGCAGCGACGATCCCCATCAGCTGTAGCCACGTAGCACGTTCCCGTAGTATCGCGAAGGCAAGGATGGCGGTTGGGACCGGCGTCAGTGCGCCGGCCACAGCAACCACCGACAGCATCCCTCCACGAGCGGCGATTACGAAAGTCAGAGTGCCGAGCGTTTGGAACAGACCGACAGCGGCCACCATCCACAGACTCTTCGCGGAGGATCTCAGGCTCGGCCTCAGAGCCGGAACCAGAGCGCCAACAGCGATTGCCGATGCAACCGTGGCAGCCATCGCCGGCCACAGCGGGCTGCTGGAATCCTGCGGCTGATCCAGAAAGACGAAGAATAGTCCTAGCCACAAGCCCGCAAAAGTCGCTTGGAGGATGCCGCGATCACAGGCCAGAAATCCCCGCTGATCCAGACGGCCGGGAGTTCCCCCAGTTGGTTGGCTATGCGTGTGGACCACCTGCTCCTTTCCAGACTTGGCGCCGCCGCTGACCAGGACAATCGCGACGACAACTAACGCGATCCCAATCAAGGCCAAGGTCGAGGGCCGCTCACCCAGCCATAACCCAACTACGAACGGCGCAACCGCGGTCCATACTCCCGTGACCGCTGCGATAACGCCCATCCTGCCGTTCGCCAACGCACGATAGTAGAGAATGAAGCCAAGCCCGAGAACGACGCCGGCTGCGCTCCCCCACGCAAGCTCCATTACGCTTGGCCTTCCTCCAATAGCCACGGCGCACCCGGTTATGACCACGGCACCTATGGACTGGGAGTAAAGCACCAAAGTTAGCGGGTGCATCCTGCGACCCACCAGGCCGGCAAGAAAATCGGCGACTCCGAAACTGATCGCAGTCAACAACCCGAGCAACAAGAACATGATAACTTCCTCGAAAATCGCAAGAGAATGCAATGATTTAGCCCTGATCGGGCTATAGCGAGGAAGGGAGTGTGAGGGTTGCTCACCGCCTTGGCATCGGTCTTTAGACCGATGCCAAGGCGGCAGTTCAGTGGCAGTTCTATCGGGTACGGTTAGCGCGCTTTCCAGCCATTGGCGGTTCGAGCAGTTGGGTGCCCTTTGCGTAAACGGCCAAGTGGGCCCGGCTGGACATGCCCAGCTTGTCCAACAGACTGCTCACATGCGACTTCACTGTCTTTTCCGTAATCCCGAGCCGATCAGCGATTGTCGCATTGCAATCGCCCTCTCCGATTAGCGATAAGACTTGGCACTCCCGGTCGGTGACGCGATCGCGTATCGGATCATTCGCCAGCGCTTCGCAAGCGACAGGATCTATCACTGTCCTGCCCTTCTGGACCTCCAACAACGCATCCCGCAACTGCTCAGAACCGGTAAAATGCGTCAAGTAGCCACAGGCACCAAGCCGCAATGCCTCCCGTATGTAATCAGGATGCAGTTCACGTGCGAGCACGACCGCGCGCTCACTGCGCTGACCGTCCGCCAAGTATCGCAGCAGTGAAAAGCCAGGTTCGACAGGGAGATCAATGTTGAGCAGAACGATGTCAACACTTTTCGCATCAAGTGCAACCAGGGCCTCCTTCACGGTTGCAGCTTCGCCCACGAGCGCATGATCGGGCCAAGACGCCATTAATGCCTGTAAAGCTTCCCGGAATAGGCGATTAGCGTCTGCCAGGAAGATTGTGGTTTGCATGTGCACGGTTTCTCTCTCAAGCAAATCCAACACTTTACTCACCGGAGAACGACGAGCGCCAGTGTGTTATTCTTCCAACAACCCAGGAACATGGACTTCCCCCGGTATCGTGAGCACGTCCCGGCCTCAAAATGAGGCCTGCTCGAAGGCCTCCGGGCTGACGCCGCCGAGATGCCCATGTCGGCTGCATGGCATTGTTGTGCACGCAATCCGAGGGAGCGCCGCGCAGCTATTCCTTCTTCGAGGCCGGATGCTTCATGTTCATATAGACACCCCCGGTTTCGAGTTCATCAAGCATTTGACGCAACCGCTTTTCCTTGGTCTCTTGCCTCTTGGCACTATTGATCCAGAGTAAGTAATCATTCCTCTGATATGGCGGCCTTTCGTCGTATGCAGCCATGATTCCCCGCTCAAGCAACGCACACTTCACGAACTCGGGCATAGGTTGCCGGCCTCTCTTGAGGTTAGACTTATCATCTTGCATCAGATCCCTCCGAATTCATTACGCACAACGCGAAAGCTAAGCCGCGCCGCTTTGCGGCGTCGGCTTGAGCTTATAGTTAGGGCATAGCTTTTGGTACAGAAACTCTGGCGCAAAATCTGCACCGTTTGGCCAAACCAGAGTGCCGAGCTCCGAATCCACGCTCACGCGCTTGAACTCCTCGGGGATCGATATAGGCTCAAACATTCGGCCCCACAATTCAGACTCCAGATCGATTTCACCTTCCGCTCCATCAGCAAATCGCACCCAAACTACGTACTCCCGACGGTGCTCTGCGTCTATGACTCTCGGGACCATGGCGCTCACTCCAATGGTGCTATTCGGACAAGGGGCTCTCGCTGTTCCGCAAGGCGCCAATCGTCCAGAAGTTCTGCCTTGTGACGCTCTCTCCATTCTTCCACAAGGCCGAGTGCCCGGGGAGGCAACCAACCCGCCAAAATCTCACCAGTTTCAATTGCAACTACCGTTTCATTCTCACCGTACTTGGCATGGAAATGCGGCGGCGGATTATCGTTGTAGTACATTGCGATCAATATTCAAAAAATCGGCTGATTTCAGGCATCCTTCAACCTCGATTGCTATCCCCAACGCAAAGCTGAGCGGCGTTCCGCGTGATTGCAATCACGACGCGTTCTTCATAACTCCGCAGGGGAGGTCTCGCAGCCTATCGCCGTTTCCCACGCGATCAGAAGCTTGGGCGATCGGTCTCTGGTAGGCCACGGATTCGTTTGACCGCCGCATTCTTGTCTGGTGATCGTGCTGAGCGGTTCCACGCCAATGAACGAACCGGCCGGCAGATGTTTCGGCAGTCGGTGTCGATGGGGCCTGGAGGCGTTCTGACACGCCTGGAAGGAAAGTTGCAGAAGCATCGTGGTTCATCCCTGTCCCCGATTCGAATTCGGCGCATTGAGCCGGTGCCAGGGCCACAGTGTGCCGTGACGGCACGGGTGAGGCCAATGCTTCGAAGGCGGGAGGTGCAGCGGGTCCGATGCGCCGTGTCGTGGGGGACGGTAGGCCGGATCTTCGGGGATGTTGGACGTTCCGGTGAGCGGAGCCTCTAGCGGGCTCCACATCCCTGATTTCATAATTGATTTGGCGGAGAGGGAGGGATTCGAACCCTCGATACGGGAGTACCGTATACACACTTTCCAGGCGTGCGCCTTCGACCGCTCGGCCACCTCTCCGGTACTTGCAACTCTCAAACGCT
>NZ_SLKM01000025.1:0-2873 GCF_007134575.1 Natronospira sp. | reverse complement strand
CTGACGCCCCACCTGGTCACGGAAATGACTGACCCGCAGATAGCCGATACCCGGCTCCAGCAGACGGGAACGCACGCTGCGGGTCTGAATACGTTCTCTCACCAGCTCCACATCCCGGGGCGCGTCCTTGTCAGGCGACAGCACGCCGAGGGTAATCGAGCTGCCGGGTTCGCCGCGCATCAGGCGTACCGCCTCATCCAGACTCATGCCCTCGAGGGAATCGCCGTCAACGCTGAGAATCCGGTCACCGGCTTTCAGGCCAGCCCGTTCACCAGGGCTGCCCGCAATCGGAGCGATCACGGTCACCACGCCGTCCTCCTGGGTCACTTCCAGGCCCAGCCCACCGTAGCGGCCGGAGGTGGTGTCCTGCATCTGGCGATACTCCTCGGGATCGAGAAAGCCGGAGTGATCATCCAGGCTGGAGAGCATGCCGCGAATGGCATGCTCCATTAGCTCCTCGTCGTCGATGGGGTCAACATAGCCCTGGCGTACCCGTTCCAGTACTTCCGCCAGCAGCCGCGCCTGCTCATAGGGCAGCTCCGCCTGTCGCTCCCGCTCGGCAAAGACGCCATGGGTGACCGACAACAGGCTTCCCAGCAGAAAGCCGATGGCCAGAACCAGCGCGGTGCGTGTTTTCATCGACATCAGATCCATGGTTGTGCCCTATTTCGGGGAGGCCCAGGCAAGCCCTTGAAAGCCCTGTCCTGATACTAGCAAGTCCACGCTTAATCGGACCACCGCCGCAGGCGCAGGTTTCAGTGCTTGCTGACCGGCGGCGATGATCGACTCGTCAGCGGTTCGCGAGCCAGTTGGCGGGGTTGACCGGATCGCGGCCGTTGCGGATTTCAAAGTACAGGCCGCTGCGATCCTGGCCACCACTGTCGCCAACAGAGGCGATCACATCACCCGGCCGAACCCAGTCGCCCACTTCGTGGTAGACGGCTTCATTATGACCATAAAGGCTCAGATAGCCCTCGCCATGGTCGAGAATCAGGACCAGGCCGTAATGCTGCAGCCAGCCGGAGTAAGCGACGCGGCCATGGGACACGGCCCGCACCTCGCTGCCCCGGTCGGCCTGGATCACCAGCCCGCGCCAGCGCATGCGGCCACCGGCGCGGGAATCCCCAAAGCGGCGCGTGAGTCGGCCGTCCACCGGCCAGGGGAGTTCGCCACGCAATTCGGTAAAGCGCCGGCCACGGTGCAGATCGGAGGGAATGTCTTCCAGTGCATCCTGCAGGGAACGGATCAGCTGCTGCAGTTCGGCCTCGTCCTCTTCCAGCCGGGTCAGTCTCTCGCCCCGGTCCCTGAGTCGGGCCTCGATCTCTGCCACCGCTTCTTCCCGGGATTCCCGGGTTGCTTCCATGGCTTGCAGGGAGTCCCGCTGACGACTGCGGGCCGACGCCAGCTCCTCCAGCGCCTCATCCACTTCCTCGGCCAGGCTGGCAAGGCGGCGGACATGTTCGCCGATCCGTTCAATGCGGGCGCTGCGGGCGCGATTGAGATAGTCGTAATAGACCAGCATGCGACCGAATGCGGCCGGGTCTTCCTGGTTCAGCAGCAGTTTGAGCTGTTCTTCCCGGCCGGTCCGGTAGGCGCCCTGGATCTGTCGTGCCAGGGCCTCCCGTTCGGTGGCGATCTCCTGCTCACGCTCGGTCTTCTCTGACTGCAGATCATCCAGACGGGCTTCGCGAGCGGCAATATCCGATTCGATCCGGCGCAGTTCGCGGCCCAAGCGGTTGACCTCCTCTTCGGCCGCACGCAGGGCTTCACTGGCCTGGTCCCGTTGGCCGCGCTCGGCTTCCAGGTTCTCGCGCAATGACTGGATGCGGGATTGCAGCGCCTCCAGTTCCGCCTGGCGGGCTTCACTGTCGCTCGATTCCTCGGCATGACCGCTCATTGCCAGCCCGAGGCCAAGCAGGCAGCACAGCAGCAAGGCGAGTGAGCGATGGCGATCCATGAAAGGGTCCAGTCGAGTTCGTCCGAGGGTGCAAGATAGGCCCGAAGGGGTCGAGCCCGCAAGCACTCCCGGCGTCTACCCAGCAGACGCTGTCAGGCGATGGTTTCCCGGTCGCTGGATGGAGTGCTAGCGCTTGAGCTCGACCAGGCTGTGGCCGCTCATTTCATCGGGAATGGGCTGGCCCATCAGTGTCAGCATGGTGGGGGCGATGTCACAAAGCCCACCATCGTCCAGCAAACGGCCCTGGCGACCCACATAGACCAGGGGCACCAGATTGGTGGTATGGGCTGTGTGAGCCTGACCGGTTTCGGCATCCGCCATCTTCTCGGCATTGCCGTGGTCGGCGGTGATCAACATCTCGCCACCGGCTGCGCGGATTGCCTTGTGCAGACGGCCGAGGCACTGGTCCAGCGTCTCGATGGCCTGGATTGCCGCTTGCAGATTACCGGTGTGACCCACCATGTCGGCATTGGCGTAGTTGCTGATGATGAAGTCGTACTGGCCCGACTCGATCGCTGCCACCAGCTTGTCGGTCACCTCCGGTGCACTCATCTCCGGCTTGAGATCATAGGTCTTGACCCCCGGTGAGGGCACCAGCACTCGATCCTCGCCCGGATAGGGTTCTTCGCGGCCACCGTTGAGGAAGAAGGTGACGTGGGCATATTTTTCGGTTTCCGCAATGCGAAGCTGGCGCAGACCCAGGGCCGCCCCGTATTCGCCCAGATTGTTCTTCGGCTGGCTGGGGGGGAAGGCCACCGGCAGATCGAAGTCTTCCTGGTACTCGGTGGTGGTGACAAAGCCGGCCAGTGCCAGGCGGCGACGCTGGAAGCCGTCAAAATCCTCGGCGGTGAAGGCCTGGGTCAGCTCACGGGCCCGGTCGGCGCGCCAGTTCATGAAGATCACCGCGTCGTCATCG
>NZ_SLKM01000305.1:0-11271 GCF_007134575.1 Natronospira sp. | reverse complement strand
TGAAGGATGCCCTCAATGAAGCCATGCGCGATTGGGTGGCAAACGTGGACGACACCTTTTACATCATCGGCACCGTCGCTGGCCCCCATCCCTATCCCATGATGGTGCGGGATTTCCAGTCAGTCATCGGCGAAGAGGCCCGGGAGCAAATGCAGGCCGATGCCGGTGTGCTGCCGGATGCCGTGGTGGCCTGTGTGGGTGGCGGTTCCAATGCCATCGGCATTTTTCACCCCTTCCTGGACGATGACCAGGTCGCCCTCCATGGTGTGGAAGCGGCAGGCGACGGGGTGGAAACCGGTCGTCACGCGGCGCCATTGAGCGCCGGTCGGCCCGGGGTGCTGCATGGCAATCGAACCTATCTGATGACGGACGAGGATGGGCTGATCATTCATACCCATTCCATTTCCGCCGGCCTCGACTATCCCGGCGTCGGTCCCGAACACGCCTGGTTGAAGGACGTGGGGCGGGCCGAATACGGTCATGTGACCGACCGAGAGGCCCTGGATGCCTTCCATCGCCTCAGTCGCACGGAAGGCATCATGCCGGCGCTGGAATCGGCTCACGCCGTGGCCCATGCCATCAAGCTGGCGCGACGCCTCGGCAAGGGCAAGCATGTGCTGGTGAACCTCTCCGGGCGAGGTGACAAGGATATGCACACGGTCGCCGCCGAAGAGGGGGTGTCGCTGTGAGCCGGATCGAAGCACGTTTCAAGACCCTGAGCGCGGCCAATCGGGCCGCTCTGATCCCCTACATCATGACCGGTGATCCGTCACCGGATGAGACCGTGGCCGTCATGCATGGCCTGGTGGCGGGGGGTGCCGACATGATCGAGCTGGGCATGCCTTTCTCCGACCCGGTCGCTGACGGCAGTATCATTCAGGCTGCCGGCGAGCGGGCCCTGGCCGCCGGTCAACGCCTCAAGCACAGTCTGGCTGCGGTTCGCGCCTTCCGGGAGACAGACCAGGACACGCCGGTCATCTTCATGGGCTACCTCAACCCGGTGGAAATCATGGGCACTGAGGCCTTTGTTCAGTCTGCTGCGGAGGCGGGGGTGGATGGTCTGCTATTGGTAGACTCCCCACCCGAGGAATCCGCGGAGCTGGCGCCGGCGGTGCGCGAGGCCGGTATGGACATGATCTTCCTGGTGGCACCCACCACCAGCGAGGTCCGTCGTCGCCGAATTGCGGAGCTGGGCAGCGGTTTCGTTTATTATGTGTCCCTCAAGGGCGTGACCGGGGCCGGCGGACTGGATGTGGACGCGGTCGCCGAGAGCCTCGCCGGTTTGCGGCAGCACACCCAGCTGCCACTGGGCGTGGGCTTTGGCATCCGTGATGCCGACAGTGCGGCCGCCGTGGGGCGGGTGGCCGACGCCGTGATCGTTGGCAGCGCCCTGGTGGAACATCTTCATGCAGCGGCGGGGCAGGGTGAAGAACCGGCCCGGGCCGCTCGTCAATTCATCGAGCCTCTGCGCGAGGCCCTGGACGGGGCGCGTAGTGGCGGCAATGCAAAGGACGTGGCCTTGTCATGAACTGGTTCAAGCGACTCGTTCCCTCCCGTATCAAGACCCAGGGGCGCAGCCGTAGCGTGCCGGAAGGGCTGTGGACCAAGTGTCCGGCCTGCGATTCGGTGCTCTATCGTTCCGACCTGGAGCGCAATGAGCATGTCTGCCCCAAATGCGGCCATCACATGCGCTTGCGTGCCCGTCGCCGTCTGGAAATGTTTCTGGATGCGGACTCCGCCGCCGAGTTGGCGGATGGGGTGGAGCCCGTGGATGCCCTCAAGTTTAGGGACAGCAAGAAGTATCGTGACCGCATCGTCCAGTCGCAGAAGAAGACCGGTGAGAAAGATGCCCTGGTGGTCATGAAAGGTCGGCTCAAGGGCATGCCCGTGGTCGCCTGCGCCTTCGATTTCGCTTTCATGGGCGGCTCCATGGGTTCGGTGGTCGGTGAGCGCTTCGTCCGTGCGGCCACCGCTGCCTCGGAGGCCAATTGTCCTCTCATCTGCTTTACCGCCAGTGGTGGCGCCCGCATGCAGGAAGCCCTGCTGTCTCTGATGCAGATGGCCAAGACCAGCGCTGCGCTTGCGCGCTTGTCCGAACAGGGCGTTCCCTTCATTTCCGTACTCACTGACCCCACTACCGGCGGCGTCAGCGCCAGCCTGGCCATGCTGGGCGACCTCAATGTCGCCGAACCCAAGGCCTTGATCGGTTTTGCCGGTCCCAGGGTGATTGAACAGACCGTGCGCGAGACCCTGCCGGAAGGCTTCCAGCGCAGTGAGTTTTTGGTAGAGCATGGGGCGGTGGACATGATCGTGGATCGTCGCGAGATGCGCCAGCGCCTGGCCAATGTGCTGGCCATCATGACTCGCCAGCGCCTGACCCAGGTCTGATCGGCCGGGGCAGTTGCGGGCAATGAAACCAGCCGGCCAGCCTGCTCCTACCGCGCCCGGCCCCAAGGCCGGATTGACGCAGTGGCTGCGCTGGCTGGAAGGCCTGCACAGCAGTGCCATCGACCTGGGTCTGGAGCGTCTTCGGCCGGTCTGCCAGGCCATGGGGCTCGACCGTCCTCCCTTTCGTGTTCTCACCGTGGCCGGTACCAATGGCAAGGGCTCATCGGTGGCAGTCGCCGCAGCCCTGCTGACCGCTGCCGGACATCGCGTGGGCAGCTATACCTCGCCCCACCTGATCGATTTCAACGAACGTATCTGTATTGACGGCCTTCCGGCCTCCGATGCCGAGATCCTCCAGGCCTTTCAGGCCGTGGAGGCCGCCCGTGGCGCCATCAGTCTCAGTTATTTCGAATACACCACCCTGGCCGCGCTGGCGATCTTTCGACAGCGCGGGGTAAGCCATGCCGTGCTGGAGGTCGGCCTGGGAGGCCGTCTCGATGCGGTCAATGTCATTGATGCCGATGTGGCATTGCTGACCCGGGTGGCACTCGACCATGCCGAGTGGCTCGGTAACGATCTTGCCGGCATTGCCCGGGAGAAGGCCGGTGTCTGTCGGCCGTCCCGACCCGTTGTGGTGGCGGACCGAGATGGACCTTTGGCCGAGGCAGCCCGGGAAACGGGCGCGCGGCCGCTGCTGCTTGGGAAGCGTGACTTTGTCTGGGGCCAGGACGGAGATAGCTGGTTCTGGGAATCCAACGAAGCGCGGCTGGATGGGCTCGGGCTCGAGCCCTGGTGGCATATGCCCTGGCAGCGGGCCAACGCGGCCGCGGCCATGCAGGCGGTGTCGTTGCTGGCGCCGGAGGTTCTGGCCGATGCGGGGCGGGTCCGTCAGGTCCTGTCCACGCTGCAGCCCCCCGGCCGGGTTCAACGACTGGCCGGCCAGCCCGAAACCCTGCTCGATGTGGCCCATAATCCGGATGCCGCCCTGGCCTTGATGGATTATTTGCGTGCCCGACCCGTGAATGGGCAGACCCGGGCCATCATTGGTATGCGCGCGGACAAGGATATTGCTGGTGTGGTGACGACATTGGCCGGTGAAGTGGACGAATGGTGGCCTGCTGATTTGTCCGCTCAGGGGGGGCTCAGTGCCGAGGGCCTGGATCAGCGCATCCATGTTGCTTGTCCTGCCGCCCACACCCGAGTGAAGAATGCCGACCCGGTTGAGACCTGGCTCGCGGCCCGGGCCAGCGCCAACCCCGGCGACCGCTTGCTGGTGCTTGGTTCCTTCATGACCGTCGGCCCCGTGTTGCGCCAGGTCGATGCTGCGGGGCACACTGTGGGTATTGGCAATCGCTGATCGATTCGGGAGCGTACCGTCTTGGACCGCAAGCTTAAGGAACGCCTGATTGGCCTGGTGGTGTTGCTCACACTGGCGATCATCATCCTGCCCATGATGCTTGGCGGGCCAGAGGAGGGTGAGCGTTCGGTGCGTCTGGACCGCCCTCAGGATGAGCGGGAATTGCCGGTTACCCGGCTGGACCTGCGGGAGCGGGATGCCCGGGATGAGTCCCCGGAGGAGGACGATGATGATCTGTTTCGTCCAGAACCCGAGGAAGACGATGATGAGCTGGTCCAAGTGAGCCCGCTGGATGAGTCGGACCCCCGTCGGGCGGATGAAGGCGAGCCTGAATCCGAGCCTGAACCGGAGCCGGAGCCGGAACCCGAGCCGGAACCCGAGCCGGAACCCGAGCCCGAGCCCGAGCCCGAGCCCGAGCCGGAGGAGTCTGCCAAGTCCGAAGACGAAGCGGTCCCTGGTGCCCCTGCCGGCAGCGGCTGGAGTGCCCAGGTTGGCAGCTTTGGCGATCGGGAGAATGCCGAGCGCCTGATCGCCCAGCTGCGGGACGAGGGTTTTCAGGCCTTCATCATGCGCTATGAGCGGGATGAGCAGGTCTTGTATCGGGTCCGTGTGGGGCTGGAGACTGACCGGGAGTCGGCGCAGGGTCTGGCCAGGCGGATTGAATCCCAGACCGGCCATAGTGCCAGTCCCGTGCCCCACCCCTGAGGCTCTCTGATCTGGTAGAATTCCGGCTCGCGTCCGTCCGGCCTATTCGAGCCGGACTCTCGAGGGAAAGCGTGCGGGGATTGGATGGGGCATGGTCTGGGTCGATTACTTCATAGTCGCGCTTGTCATCATATCCGCATTGATCAGCCTCATGCGGGGCTTCGTCAAGGAAGCCATCTCCCTGGCCACCTGGATCATGGCTTTCTGGGTGTCCCTGACCTTCGTGGATACCCTGGATGCCATGCTGACGGGCACCATCGAGACGCCCACCGTGCGCTTGCTGGTCGCCTTCGCTTCCCTGTTCATCGTGACCTTGATCATTGGAGCCATGATCAATCACTTCGTCAGTCTGGCGGTCAAGAAGACCGGCCTGAGTGGCACGGACCGCATGATTGGCGTGGTCTTCGGCACTGCCCGTGGTGTGCTGGTGGTAGGCGCACTGGTCCTGCTGGGCTTGGTAACGGAAGTCAATCGGGATCCCTGGTGGAATGAATCGGTATTCATCCCCTTGATGGAACCCATTGCCACCTGGATGGCGGGATTTCTGCCCGACAACCTGGTCCAGGACCTGGATCTGCTTTGAGCGGCACACCCTTCTGAACATATCGTAAGTAGAGGAACTCGCCATGTGTGGCATCGTGGGGCTGATGGGTACTTCCCCCGTCAATCAGGCAATCTATGAAGCCTTGACCGTCGTCCAGCATCGTGGTCAGGATGCGGCAGGCATCATGACCTGTGAAGGAGAGAGGCTGTTCCTGCGCAAGAGCAATGGCCTGGTTCGGGATGTTTTCGAAACCCGGCACATGCTCCGGCTGCGAGGAAACCTGGGGATCGGTCACTGTCGTTATCCCACCGCCGGCAGTTCCAGCTCGGCGGAGGCTCAACCCCTCTATACCAACTCACCTTACGGGATTGCACTGGCCCATAATGGCAATCTCACCAATGCCACCGAGTTGCGGGATCTCCTGTACCGGGAAGATCTGAGGCACCTGAATACCGACTCGGATTCCGAGATCCTCCTGAATGTCTTTGCCCATGAGCTGCAGCAGGGTGGCAAGCTGCAACTGAGTCCCGATGATATTTTTTCCGCGGTGAGCGCGGTTCATCGTCGCTGTCGTGGGGGCTATGCCGCGGTGGCCATGGTGACCGGTTATGGTCTGGTGGCTTTTCGCGATCCCTGGGGAATTCGTCCCCTTGTCTTTGGCTCTCGCGAGACCGAGCATGGGCGGGAGTACATGGTGGCCTCGGAGAGCGTGGCCCTGGATGTGCTGGGTTTCGAGCTTGAACGGGACCTGGCGCCGGGCGAAGGCATCCTCATCGACATGGATGGCAAGCTCCATTCCCGCCAGTGTGCCGAGAAGCCTACGACCAATCCCTGCCTTTTCGAGTTTGTCTATTTCGCCCGCCCAGACTCCATTATCGACGATGTCTCGGTCTACAAGGCCCGTCTGCGCATGGGGGATACCCTGGCCGAGAAGATCAATCGGGAATGGCCCGATCACGATATCGATGTGGTCATCCCCATCCCTGACACCAGCCGTACCGCCGCACTGCAAGTGGCCTTCCAGTTGGGTGTGAAATATCGCGAAGGCTTCATGAAGAACCGCTATATCGGCCGAACCTTCATCATGCCCGGGCAACAGCAGCGCAAGAAGTCCGTGCGCCAGAAGCTCAATGCCATCGATCTGGAGTTCCGCGGCAAGAATGTTCTCCTCATCGATGACAGCATCGTGCGTGGGACAACCTCGCGTCAGATCATTCAGATGGCGCGAGATGCCGGGGCGAACAATGTCTATTTCGCCTCTGCCGCGCCGCCGGTCCGTTACCCAAATGTCTATGGCATCGACATGCCGGCGGCCAGCGAGCTGATTGCCCATGAGCGCAATAATGCTGAGATTTGCGAATTGATCGGCGCCGATCGCTTGTTCTATCAGGAATTGCCGGATTTGCTGGAGGCCATCCGTCGAGGCAATCCGGCCATCAAGGGTTTCGATACCTCGGTCTTTGATGGCCAGTACGTCACCGGTGATGTGAGTCCGGACTATCTTTCCAGACTGGCGCAGGAGCGCTCCGATGGCGCCAAGCAGGAGCGTGAAGCCAATTACCCGGGCGTGATCGATCTGCATAACTCGAATTGAAGATGCCGCCATGACTGCAGGACACAAGGCACCAAGAGATCTGCTGCTTCAGCTGTACCGGGAAGGTGTCGCCTGCATGAGCGGTCGTCGGCTGGTCCGAATGGCCCTGGAAAACGATCCGGAAGCACCGCCGACGCACTTGCTGGCAGTGGGAAAGGCATCCTTGTCCATGGCCGCCGGCGCTCTGGACTCCCTCTCCCGACCTCCCAGTCAGGCCCTGGTAATTCATCCCGATGATCAACCCGCCTCGGCCATGCCTTCCTGGGTTGAGTGCATTGCTGCTCAGCATCCCCTGCCCGGTGCGGGCAGTTTTCTTGCTGGCACTGCTGCCGAACGCTTCATTGATGAGCTGCCCACCGATGCCCGCCTGCTGGTGCTGATTTCCGGGGGCGGTTCCAGTCTGATGGCGGCGCCAAGAGACGGCGTCAGTGAAGAACAGTTGTTCTCCGTACACGAATGGTTGCTGGCGTCGGGATTGGATATCGTCGAAGTGAACCGGGTTCGCCAGGCCATTTCCCGGATCAAGGGCGGGGGACTGGCTCGTCGTCTGGGTGAGCGTGACGCCCGCGTGCTTTGTATTGCCGACATACCGCCGGGCATGGATGCGGCCCTGGCCTCCGGGCCATTCCTGCCACCGTTGGAGGGGGCACTGCCTCTGCTGCCTGACTGGGTCAGTATTCTCACTGCTCCTGTAAATCCATCTGGCGTGCCCCGAATCCCCCACCATCTGCTCGCCGATGCGGCCATATTTCGTGAAACCGTGGCCGATCTGGCCGGCCAGCAATCCTTGCCGGTGGCAGCATCACCCCGCTGGCTGGAAGGGGATGCCGCCGATGTGGGGCGGGAGTTGGCCGAAGCAATCCTTGCATCCGAGCCCGGTATATTCATCTGGACGGGGGAAACCACGGTGGAATTGCCCGCCACGCCCGGGCGGGGTGGCCGCTGCCAGCAGTTGGCCCTGGCGGCGGCGGATCGCATTGCCGGCGAGGACGGTTGCTACCTGCTGGCCTGTGGCAGTGACGGTCTTGATGGTCCGGAGGGTGATGCCGGGGCCGTTGTGGACGGCGGCACTGTGGCACGCGGAATGGAAGCCGGCTTGAGTATGGAGGATGCCTTGGATTACGCGGATGCCGGCCGGTTCCTGGCTGCCAGCGGGGACCTGGTGGACACCGGTCCCACCGGTACCAATGTCAATGATCTGATAATCGGTTTACGGACTCAGTAATGGCTCGCGAAGTTGATCCATCCCTCACCGAGGGCATACGGGAATTTCTGCCTTGCCCGACACCGGACGCCTGGGTGGCCGAGGCCCTGAAGCAGGAAGAAACCCTGCTGATCGATCATGCCCATTGCGAACGCAAGGCCGCGGCCACCGCCATGAAGCTCATGCATGACCATGCCGAGTGGGATGAGCTGCAGGACAAGATGTCTCGTCTGGCCCGTGAGGAGCTACGGCACTTCGAGCAGGTGTTGGCCATCATTCGTCGGCGTGGCTACCGCTATCGTCGCATTGCCCCGTCTCGTTATGCTGCGGGCTTGCGGGAGGGCGTGCGCGCCGGTGCTCGGGAGAAGCTGGTGGATCTGCTCGTCTGTGGGGCCTTCATTGAAGCCCGCTCCTGTGAGCGGTTCGAACGTCTGGCACCGGAGCTGGATGAAGAGATCGGCGGTTTCTATTATCGCCTGTTGCGGTCCGAGGCTCGGCACTTCAGGGACTATCTCCATTTGGCGGAACAGTTCAACCAGGCACCGGTGGACGATCGGGTTGTGGCGTTTGCCGAACTTGAAGCTCAGCTCATCACCCGGCCTGACTCTCAGTTCCGCTTCCATTCCGGGCCACCCCGGCCCGTTCAGGACTGCCGCCCGGCGCTACCGTGACTCAAGCGGGATCGTTTGAAGGTCGTACTGGCCGTCGCTGACACGCAGGACGCTGCCCTGTTCGTACCAGTCCCCGAGCACGATGCGCTGGGCGGGTTGGCCGTCAACTTCGATGTCGTGGATGGCAGGCCGATGGGTATGACCATGAATGAAGCGGCGGACACCGGCCTCCTTCATGGCTTCCTCGACGGCCTGCTTGTTCACATCCATGATTTCCATGGACTTTTCCTGGCCTCGGGCCATGCTCTCCGCTCTTGCACGCTTGGCGAATTCGATCCGTTCCGCTACCGGCTTGGATAGAAAATCCTGTTGCCAGGCCTCGCTGCGTACCAGCTCCTGGAACGCCATGTAGTCGTGATCATCCACGCACAGTGAATCGCCGTGCATGAGGAGTACCGGCTCGCCATGCAGATCAATGACGGTGGGGTCAGGCAGAATCTCGAAGCCACTGGCCCGGGCAAAGTCGTCGCCCACCAGAAAGTCCCGATTGCCTCGCATGAAATAACAGGGCACCCCGCTGTCGCTCAGGGCCTTCATGCCGGCCACCACTTCCTGATCGTGGGGGGGCATGGCATCGTCACCGATCCAGGCCTCGAAGAGGTCGCCGAGGATGTACAGCGATTCGGCTTCGCGAGCCTCCCCGTCGAGAAAATCCAGAAACAGTCCAGTGATTTCCGGGCGCGAGGGAAACAGATGCAGATCGGAGATGAACAGGGTGCTAGCCATCGTTTTCAGTCTTCCTCGTCGGATGCGTTATTTCTGTCCTGCAGCCAGGCCTCGGCCTCCTCGTAGCTCATGGGGCGAGCCCGGCGAATACGGACATCTTCCTCGGGCACATCACTGCTCAGATGTGCTCGGCCACCAGTGGGCAGGCCGGCAATCTCATCGGCCACCGACATCCCGGCCCGAACCCGACCGAATACCGCATAGCCCCAGCGGGTTGAACGTGGGTCCAGGCGGCTGTTGTCGGACAGGTTGATATAGAACTGGGCGCTGCCGGAATGGGGATCGGAGCCCCGTGCCAGGGCCACGGTCCCCCGCTCATTGCTCAAACCATTGCCGGATTCATTGGGAATCTGTTCCTCGCTGCGACGTTCCTCCATGTCCGGGTCATAGCCGCCGGTCTGAATCACGAAATCTTCTATGACCCGGTGGAAGATCAGGCCATCGTAGTGACCGGCCTCCGCCAGGCTCATCACATTTTCCGCGGTCAGCGGCGCGCGGGCGAAGTTGAGCTGGATCAGAATCTCACCACGATCGGTGTCCAGCAGCAGATGGTCGTTGAAGGCCACCGCCCGGGTCGGCAGTAGCAAGGCCAGGCCGATCACGATCAGCAACAGCTTGACGGGCATCTTCTCCTCCGATGGCAATTGCGAGGCCCCACATTCTAGCGGTTCTGGTCGCAAATTGAGCAATCCACCACCGACCGCTTTGTCCGCACCGGCCGTATCGGCTATGATGCCCCGCCATGAGCGACACAGCCCCCAACACGACCGTTACCCGCTTCGCCCCGAGCCCGACCGGCCATATTCACGTCGGCAACGCCCGGACCGCCCTGTTCAATGCCCTGTTCAGTCGAGGCCGCAGCGGGCAATTCATGCTTCGGGTGGAGGATACCGATCCGGAGCGCTCCCGCGATGAGTTTCTCCAATCCCTGATGGAGGATCTGCGCTGGCTGGGCCTGAATTGGCAGCTGGGGCACGAGGCGGGCGGTGACGCCGGTCCCTACCGTCAGTCCCAGCGTCAGTATATCTACGAAGATTACTTCCAGCGTCTTCAGGCGGCGGGCCACAGCTATCCCTGCTTCTGCAGCCGGGAGCGCCTGGAGCGTTTGCGTGCCGCTCAGCGTGCCTCGGGGCAGCCGCCGCGCTATGACGGGGCCTGCGCGGGTTTGTCCGAGGCTGAGGCGCGCGGCAAACTGGAAGCGGGTGAGCCGGCCACCTGGCGGTTCCGGGTCAAGGCGAATGAGACGGTGTCGTTCGAGGATTTTGTTCGCGGCCCGCAGCAGTTTCGGACCGATGAGATCGGGGATTTCGTGATTCGCCGCACGGATGGGACTCCGGCCTTCTTTTTCAGCAACGCCGTCGATGACGCCCTGATGGGCGTCACCCATGTCATGCGGGGTGAGGATCATCTCACCAACACGCCCCGGCAGTTGATGCTGCTCAAGGCCCTGGACCTGCTCACCCCCGAGTACGGCCATTTGCCCCTGATTGCCGACAGCGACGGCGGCCCTCTGTCCAAGCGGGCTGGCAGCCTCGGCATTCGCCAGTTCCGGGACGAGGGCTATCTGCCTCTGGCGCTGCTCAACTACATGGCTCGCCTGGGTCATCGCTATGACGACGAAGAACGGCTTCGGAGCCTGGATGAGCTGGCGGCGGATTTTGATCCAGGGCGGATCGGCAAGGCACCGGCGCGTTACGACGCCGGGCAACTGCTCTATTGGCAGAAACAGGCGGTGGCTCGCCTGAATGGAGAAGAAGCCTGGCAATGGATGGCCGCTGCCGTGGCCGACGCGGTACCGCCGGGCAAGGCGCGGGCCTTCGCCGAATTGATCAGGCCCAATTGTGTCTTCCCGCGTGACGCCCGCGACTGGGCCCACCGGCTCTTTGATGATCTTGACCCCATGCCGGCTGAGGCCGTGAGCGTTATCGAGGAGAGCGGGCGCGAATTTTTCGAATCGGCACTGGATGCTCTGGAGTCGGCGGGAACTGACTACCAGTCCTGGGTGGATCGCATTCGCCAGCTCACCGGTGCCAAGGGCAAGAAACTCTTCCTGCCCTTGCGCGCGGCACTTACCGGGTCGCG
>NZ_SLKM01000291.1:0-11294 GCF_007134575.1 Natronospira sp. | reverse complement strand
CCAGGATCAGATGGCTGTCGCTGTGGTCAGTGCTGAGCAGGCCGCCTTCACTGGGTCGGGGAATACGCCAGTCCGGGTCCGGTTCAAACTCGTGATCCAGGCGGACCGCGAACTGCCGGGTCTGGGAAATCGCCGGGTGGCTGAAGCGTTCGAAATCGCCGACCACCCAGGCCCAGTCCTCATCAACCCGGATATCGCGAACACCGCCGCCGCCCAGAAAGTGATTCAGGTCGGTCTTCAGTCGTCCTTGGCCGTCCAGCACGGTGATGCCGCTGGCTCCATCCAGCCAGTAGCTGATGCTGCTCATGCGGCCGGCAAGAACCAGGCTGTCATCAGCCACCGCCGCGGCCAGCACCGCCCCGTCGGCCCCGAGGGCGAAATCCTCTCGAACCAGGGGGCGGCCGTCGTCGTCGAGATCGTCTGACGACAGCCGGGCGAGGTGAGCCACCCGGTAATGATCCGTGGGCAGTGGCCGGTCCAGTCGGCCGATGTCGCGGAAATTCCCCCCGACAATCAGGTCGCCTTCGTGGGCCAGGATGTGATCAACGATGTGATCGGGCGCCGGATTCCAGGCCTGCGTTTCTCCTTCGGAGTTGATTCGGGCCAGATTGCGGCGGGTTTCCCCAGCGATCTCACCGAAGCTGCCGCCGACAATCAGGTCATCGTCATGCACTGCCAGGCTGCGCACCGCCGGCAGGGGGGGGAGGCCCTCATAATCGTCGCTATTCGGGCCGCGCACCTCCACCGACCAGTCATCCAGCTCCAGGGAAGTATTCAGGGCGGCGAGATAATCCCGGTCGCTGCCGTCGATGGCGGAGAAAAAGCCGCCAACCATGAGCCGCTCGCCCCAGCTCGCCAACGTCTCTACTGGCCCGTCGGCGGCGGCAATATCCGCCGCTTCCCCCTCCAGGGTCCAGGCGGCCAGGAAATCACCGGCCGGTTCACCCTGGAATTCACCGCCGGCCACCAGGTGGTCAGCAAAAACGGTGGTGGTGCTTACCGGGCCGCCGGGGCTGGTATTGGCCCACTGGGGCAGGGGGTTGCCATCGCTGTCCAGGACACTGAGGTAGGCATGGGCGTTATCCCCATCAAGGCCTTGAAATTCGCCGGCCACCACCAGGTCCTCATCCAGCCACTCCAGGTGCCGGACCGGGGCATCGGCTGCCGGGGCCCAGTCCTTATCCAGATTGCCGTCGGCCGTGACCCTGATGAGGTAGGCCGTCTCCCCGCTGGGCAGGCGCATGTCGCCGCCGAGGAAAACGTCCCCGTCCGGGCCGACGGCCAGGGTCTGGATCTCGCCTGTGATTTCGGGGAAGGGCTGCAGGGCCGCATCCCTTTGATCCATTCTTGCTACGGCACCGCTGACCAGCCCCGTGCCGGCAAACTCGCCACCGATCAGCAACCCCCCATCGGCAAGGCTTCTGAGGACGTGGACCGGGCCCGCAAAGCCGAGCTCGGCTACCCGCCGATCGACTCGGGTTGCCACGCTGGCGTTGCCGTAATGTGCCCGTACGCCCACCGTCCAGTCATGGCCGATGGTCAGGCCGTCGATGGCAAAGGGTGGGCTGACATTGTTTGCCTGATCCCCAAGGCCGGCATCGTCCTGAGACTCCCAGAAGACATCGACCTGGTCGGCATCGGCAAAGGCGCTGCCGTCGGCCCAATCCAGCAGGATCTCGCCCCGACGGGTGTGAGCACTGAAAATCGCCGGCGCATCATGGCACAGGGCTTCCAGGGTCAGGTCCTCTTCGGGCATCTCGCCATCGGCCCCCGGCAGGTCGCAGGCCTGTTCGTCCGGGGATTCCACTCGCTCGACCGAGAAGGCCGTTCCCGCCTCAATGGGTTCCGGGAAGGCCACCGGGGTATCGTTCTCGCTCAGCACGATTTCCTGATCGCCTTCGCGGAGCACCAACTGTTGTCCCGGCGCCAAGCCTTCCACAGTGACGGCGAGCTCGTGACTGCTGACGGCATCATCATCGTCATCGCCGTCGTCATCGTCATCGCCGTCATCCCCGTCATCGCCATTGTCACCATTGCCGGGGCTGTCACCGCCGTCATCGCTATCGCTGCTGGAACTGCCGCCACAGGCAGCCAGGCTAACGGCCAACGAGAGCAGCAGGATCACAAGACAGAGGCGGATTCGTGACAACAGATTCTGTGGCGCATCGAAATGCATGGTGTACTCCGGCGATTGCAATGGGGCTGAAAACCCTACGCGGGGAGGACCGGCGATGCTGTGACCTGGTTCACGAAAAAGCGTCTGGAGCGATGGCAGCCCGACCGCCGGCAAGTGACCTGTCTGACTTGATTCCGGGGCCGGCTGATGCCACTCTGGCGCCCGTCCATGGGGGTGTCCCGACAAGGGGCTGAGAGACCGCTGGAATGCGCGGAAACCCCACGAACCTGATCCGGGTCATGCCGGCGCAGGGAATGGAGCGATTCGCCCGCATTGGCGGATCGGGGACTACCCGCCATTTCTGAGCCTCGCCCGGATCTCCATCGGCAAGACCACTGGAGGTCCGAACCATGAGCGCCATACCGAAAGATCTCAAACTCCGCACCGCCGAACTCAAGGAAGAATCCACGCGGCCCTTCCCGGGCTCCCGCAAGGTCTATGTCACCGGCAGCCGGGAAGACATTCGGGTGCCCATGCGGGCGGTGAGCCAGCATGAGACCCCGGCCCTGTTCGGTGTCGAATCCAATCCCGACATCTACATCTATGACACCTCTGGGCCCTACACCGACCCGGAGGCCGAGATCGACCTCACCCGTGGCCTGCCGGCCCTGCGCGCGGCCTGGATTGCCGAGCGCGGTGACACCGAGGAGCTGTCCGGGCCCACCTCTGAATACGGGCGAAAGCGGCTGGAGGACGAGCGCCTGGACGGACTGCGCTTCGACAACCGGCGCAAACCGTTGCGCGCCAAGCCCGGCCATAATGTCAGCCAGATGCATTACGCCAAGAAGGGCATCATTACCCCCGAGATGGAGTTCGTGGCCATTCGCGAGAACATGAAGCGGGCGGAGCTGGCCGATTCCAATCTGGGCCATCAGCATCCGGGCCAGTCCTTCGGCGCCGCCATTCCGGCCGAGATCACGCCTGAGTTCGTTCGGGACGAAGTGGCCCGCGGCCGGGCGATCATCCCCAACAACATCAATCACCCCGAATCCGAGCCCATGGCCATCGGCCGCAATTTCCTGGTCAAGATCAACGCCAACATGGGCACCTCGGCGGTGACTTCGTCGATTGCCGAGGAAGTGGAGAAGATGGTCTGGTCGGCCCGCTGGGGCGGGGACACCATCATGGATCTGTCCACCGGCAAGAACATCCACGAAACCCGCGAGTGGATCATCCGCAATTCGCCAGTGCCGGTGGGTACCGTGCCCATCTATCAGGCCCTGGAGAAGGTCAACGGCGAGGCCGAGGCCCTGACCTGGGAGATATTCCGTGACACCCTGATCGAGCAGGCCGAGCAGGGCGTGGACTACTTCACCATCCACGCGGGCGTACGTCTGCCCTATGTGCCCATGACCGCCAAGCGCCGCACCGGCATTGTTTCCCGCGGCGGCTCGATCATGGCGAAGTGGTGCCTGGCTCATCACCGGGAAAGTTTCCTCTACGAGCACTTCGAGGAAATCTGCGAAATCATGAAGGCCTATGACGTGGCCTTCTCCCTGGGCGATGGCCTGCGGCCGGGCTCCATCGAGGATGCCAATGACGAGGCCCAGTTTGCCGAGCTGGAAACCCTGGGTGAGCTGACCCAGATCGCCTGGGAGCGTGATTGCCAGGTGATGATCGAGGGCCCCGGCCATGTGCCCATGCAGTTGATCAAGGAAAACATGGACAAGCAGCTGGAGCACTGCGGCGAAGCGCCTTTCTACACCCTGGGCCCGCTGACCACCGATATTGCCCCCGGTTACGACCACATCACCTCGGGGATCGGCGCGGCCATGATCGGCTGGTACGGCACGGCCATGCTCTGCTACGTCACCCCCAAGGAGCATCTGGGGCTGCCCAATCGAGAGGACGTGCGCGAGGGCATCATTACCTATCGTATCGCGGCCCATGCAGCGGATCTGGCCAAGGGCCATCCCGGCGCCCAGATTCGGGACAATGCCCTGTCCAAGGCGCGTTTCGAGTTCCGCTGGGAGGATCAGTTCAATCTCGGCCTGGATCCGGAAAAGGCCCGGGAATACCACGACGAGACCCTGCCCAAGGACTCGGCCAAGGTGGCCCATTTCTGTTCCATGTGCGGGCCGAAGTTCTGCTCCATGCGCATCAGTCAGGAAGTCCGTGAGTACGCGGACGAGAAGGGTCTCAATGATGCCGAACAGGCTCTGGAAGAGGGCATGAAGGAGAAAGCCGAGGAGTTCCGGGAGACCGGCGGCGACTTGTATCGCAAGGCCTGATTGATCTCCGGCTGGACCGCTGACTTTGTTGGCGGTTCAGTCGGGTATTTTTTGCCAAGTATGGTTGGCTTCGATTCCGGCCGTTGAAATCGCGGATAAATCCGCTCCTACGGCGGCATCGGCATACGCTAATGGCACCGTAGGAGCGAATTTATTCGCGATTAAAAGCCTCCGGATAGCACCAGGACCGAAGCCGGAACGCCCCCCGTCACCGACATCGCAGGGTCCTAGCCAACTCGAAGCCACTCCCCCACCGATCCTCAGCTCCGAAAAGGCCGTGCCATGACGCGCTCATAGGCGGCATCGCCCAGGTGCTCGCGGACGAGTTCGCGGAAGAGTTCGGCCATCTCCGGCCGATCCCGCCAGTTGTAGATCAGCACACGCCAGTCCCGCGTCATGCGATAGTCCCGGCGCGGTCCCGGGCGGTAGGCGCGTGTGTCATCCAGGTCCACAAAGGTCGGACCCCGCTCGGAAAAACGAATGTTGGTCCAGTTGAGATCCCCATGGGCCAGCCCCGCGGCATGGATGCGGCCTACCCGGGCGATGATTTCGCGGGCATCGGCGAGTACCCGGGCCTCGTCCATGTGCTCGGCGGTGAGGTGCTCGATCATATTGGGGCCCGAAACCCAGGTGCCGATAAAGACCGGGTCGAATTGCAGCGGGCCGACCCGGTGCTCGAAGCAGATGACTCGCTCCATGGCGGGAATCCCCAACTCGGCCAGTCGGCCACAGGCCCACCAGGAACGCCAGGCCTTGGAGCGGCGAACGGCCCGGGTCCAGCGCTTCATGGGCGTGGCACAGCGGTAGCGTTTGGCCACCATCTCCTGGTCGCCCAGTCGCAGGCGCGCCACCAGACTCATGGCCTTGTCCTTGAGCCGGTGAGTGATCCGGGACTCGGGGATATCCGGGAGCTCCCGCAGCAGTGAGTCCAGGCCTTCCAGGTCCTGCCATTGCTTTTCGATCAGCAGTTTTCTTCTCAAGCCCGGACTCCGCTGTCTGGATGGTAGGCTGAATGATACCAGCGGTGCGGCAAATTGCGCTCGCTGGAGGAGGAAGGGCCATGAACGCTGACATATACCAGTCCATCCCCGCGCCGGGCCTGTGGGCCGATGTGGTTCTGCTGATCCATGCCGGCATCGTCCTGTTCGCGGTGCTGGGCCAGTTGCTGATCATGGTCGGTGGACTATTGGGCTGGCGCTGGGTACGGGGATTCTGGGTGCGGATCTGCCACCTGCTGCTGGTGGTCTATGTGGCCGTGCAGGCCTGGCTTGGCGAGCTCTGTCCTCTCACCGTGTGGGAGCATGAATTACGGCGCGCGGCTGGCCAGTCGCCGCATGACCGGGGCTTTGTCGAGTTCTGGCTCGGCCAGCTCATCTACTACGACCTGCCCGCATGGGTATTTCTGCTGATGTACACCGGCTTCGCCTTTCTGGTGGCCCTGACCTGGTGGTGGATTCCTCCACGCTCGCCCAAGCGGCGCTAGCCCCGGTCCTGTCATCCGATCTGGTCGCTGGGTCCCGGGAGCGCTTGAAAGCGACCCGGGATCCAGCGACATTTGATTCCTAGCGCTCAAATACGATTTCACCATTGACGACGGTGAGTCTAATGTCGATGTCCTTGAGCGCCATCTCATCCACGGCGAAAGGGTCTTCTTCCAGCACCACGATATCCGCGAGCATGCCGGGCTCAAGCCGTCCCTTGAGATTCTCATTCCCCTCGGCGTAGGCATTGTTGGCGGTGTAGGCCTTGAGCGCGGTTTCCAGGTCAATGCGCTCCTCGGGGTACCAGCCGCCCTCGG
The DNA here is from genome assembly GCF_007134575.1 of Natronospira sp. Taxonomy (NCBI): domain Bacteria; kingdom Pseudomonadati; phylum Pseudomonadota; class Gammaproteobacteria; order Natronospirales; family Natronospiraceae; genus Natronospira; species Natronospira sp. Next base: position 5,089 of record NZ_SLKM01000291.1, on the reverse strand, counting down.
GCTCGCCATCCAGGGTTTTTCGAACCACTGCCGCATAGATGCCCTGCATGGGATTGGCCGGATACCAGGAGGCGTTGGTGCCGGGCCAGTCGCTGCCGAAGCTGAGCATGACGCCGGCCTCATCAAGGGTGCGGAAGGCGTAGGCCCAGCGCGATCGATCCGCGATGCGTTCCTCCATCCAGCGCATGTCGTCGATGGCGTGGAAGGGCTGCATCTCCGCGATCAGATTCATTTCGGCCATGCGTTCGGCCACATCGGCATCACGCAGGACCTGGGTATGAATCACCCGCAGACGCCGGTCGGCGGGGCCATTGGCTTCGATCATCTTTTCATAGAGATCCAGAAGATGGTCGATGGCCTCGTCACCGATGGCATGGACCTGTGGCCACTGCCCGGCGGCATCAGCAGCCTTGAGCAGTTCCAGCATATTGCCCTCGGGGTACATCATGTCCCGCCATTGGCCGCGAGAATCGATATGTTCATAGGGCTCATGGAAGCGCGCGGTGGAATTGCCCATGATGCCGTCCACAAAGCCCTTGAGACCGCCAATCTGCAACATGGGATCACCGAAGCCGTGGGTGATGCCGACTTCCGCCAGGGCCTCCCAGCGATCCAGGGTAGGGCGGGCGTAGACGCGGGTGGTGAGCCGATCCTCGCGGTGCAGGTGCTGAAAGACCTTGAGCTGTTCCGGGGTGGTGATGTCGTGGATGGTGGTCACCCCCTGTTCACGCAGCCGCTCCAGGGCCACTTCGGCTTCGGCCAGTCGCTGCTCGAAAGGCTTCTCGGGCACCTTGTCCCGCAGAGTCTCGCCGGCTGCGGGTGACAGGCGACCGCTGGGTTCGCCATTGCGGCATTCCACGCCTTCCGTCTCGCAGTCAAAACTGGCGTGCTCCAGAGCTGCGCGGCTGGCCAGCCAGAGGCTTTCGTCCCAGTTCCAAAGCAGCACCGGGCGGTCATCGACAACCGCTTCCAGGGTTTCGCCGTCGGGATTGTAGGCATCGGCCGGTGGTTCACCATCGCCCTGTCCGTCACCGTGCTCCCAGGCCTCGTAGGCGCCCCACAGGCCGCCGGTGATCCAGCTATCCGCGGGCATCCGCCGGTGAGCTTCGGTCAACTCTTGGCGGAAGGCAGTGTCATCGGAAACGGCAAGCAGATTGATACCGAGCAGCAGTTCACCGGCGCGGTTGAAGTGGGTGTGGTTGTCAATGAAACCCGGGACAATGCGGCCGCCATTGACTTCGATCACGCGGGTATCAGGGCCGATATGCGCCGCCAGGTCCTGGTGCTCACCCACCGCAAGAATCCTGTCACCACGGACCGCCACCGCGTCGGCATCGCCCTCCCTGTCCGCCGACCACACCGGCGCGCCATGGATCACCAGGTCTGCAGTCGGTCGATCTTCCCCTGCCAACTCTGGATCTGCTTCGCAGGCCATCAGCAGGCTGGCGAACAAGGCCAGGCTGATCGAGGTCAAAACATTGGAATCCCGCATGCGACTCTCCTTGTGATTCCGCTAGACTCGGTGATGATTCGGGGTCTCCGGGGAGTGTAGTGGCTTTGCCGGGCCGAGCAAGGTGGCTTGTCAATTTTTGAGGAGGGGCAGGTTATGAGAAAGCGATGGGTTTTTCTGCTGTTATCGGTATTGCTGGTTCTTGGGGGCTGTGCGAGCACTGGTGAGCGCTCGGAGCGAGAGCGGATCAATGAGGCGTACAAGGCCCACGCCGGTTCAAGCAGCAGCAGTACGACCTTTTCCCGGGTCGATGCCTGGAAGCCCCTGGGTGGAACGCATATCGCCGTGCGCAATCGGCGGGGCAATTACTATTTGTTGGAGTTGGCCGTGGGTTGTGACGAGGCCTTTCGCGGACCCAGTCCCCTCGGTCAACGACCGGGGGACCTGCATGGCAGGGTGGGTAATTATCCCGGGGGACAGCGCCTGATAATCGAGCAGCGAAGCCGAAACCTGCTCTCACAGGGAGATCGGATACGGATCGGCGATCAGCGCTGTCGAATCACCCGCCTCTTTCCCATCGATCGGGACGCTCTGGTCAAGGAGCTGGAAGACATGGGCGTGCAGGACCGGTTTCTGCGACGCTGATTCCAGGGCTTGACATTGTGGATTACGGTTGTAGTCTTAAAGGTAGGCTTACAACTGTGGTCCACGTCATATGAAAATCAGCGATGCCGAAGTCCGCGTCATGGAGGCCCTGTGGGCGGCCCAGCCTCTGGGTTCCGGAGAAGTGGTGGAAGCGGTTTCCGCCCATGAGGACTGGAGTCCGAAGACGATCCGCACCTTGCTCGACCGGCTGCACCGCAAGGGTGCGGTGCGCCGGGAGAAGGCAGGGCGTCAGTATCACTATTGGCCCTGTCTGGCCCGAGAGGAATGGCTTCGACAGCAGACCGGGGAGCTGATTGGCAAGCATTGTGATGGCCGCCTGGCCCCCCTGGTGTCGGCCTTTGCCAGTAATGAATCCATTTCCGAGCAAGACCGTCGGGAGATTCTCGCCCTGCTTGAGGAGATGGATTCATGAGCATGCTTACTGATTGGTTGCTGCAGTCGGTCATCCATCTTGGCTGGCTGATCCCTTTGGCCTGGCTCCTGTCACGGCTTCTTCGTCATTACTGCAATGCCCGGACCGCCTACGCGGCCTGGTTGCTGCTTTTGCCGGCCGTGCTGCCCCTGCCGCAGTGGCCGTCCACATTCACGGTCAGTCTCCCCGCCGTCACCGTGTCACCGGGCTCTGCCGCCGGGCCCGCCAGCGGAGAGTCCGCAGCGGCTGCGGGCATGCTGCTGCCTGCGCTACTCCTGATCTGGGCAATCGGCGCGCTTTTGATGGCCGCATTCCTGCTCTGGCGCCAGGGTCGATTTGAGCTGGCCCTGCGCCGTGGTCGGGAAGGCGGAGTGTCCCCGGAGTTGATGACCATCCTGCGTGAAGCCGGTGTCCCCGGTTGGCTGCCGGTGCGTCGCAGCCGTCACTGCGAGGGGCCCATGCTGCTTGGGGTTCTCTATCCCCGCCTGTACCTGCCCAGCCGCATCTCGCCGGAGCTGAGGGCCCATCTGCACCTGGCGGTGGCCCATGAAATGGCCCACCTGCGCCACGGCGATAGCCTCTGGAATGGCGTGTTGCTGCTGTCACGGGCCTTGTTCTGGTTCCATCCCCTGGTTCATCTGGTCTGGTTCCGGATTCGCCGGGACCAGGAACTGGCTGCGGATGAATCAGCCCTGGCCCTGATTCCCGATCGCGACCGGGTCCATTACGCCCGCCTGCTTTGTGCCTCCAGTGGTCTTGAGCCGCACCAACTGGGTTTTGGCTGGATGTCACGCGGTTCATTGAGGGAGAGAATCATGATGATTGCGGATAGCAAAGGAGGGCGCCTGCCCTGGCCGCTCGGTCTTTCGATTGTGTTTGCCACGGTGTTTCTGTCCGGGATGGTGATCGCCGGAACCGACAGTGACGATTCTCTGGCCAGTGACTCCGAGGGGTTGGTGGTTCTGAGTGAGGTGGACCCCGAAAAGGACGACCCCGGGTCACTCCGACCGATCGTCATGGTGTCACCCACTTACCCCAGAGAGGCGGTGATCCAGGGCATTGAGGGTTATGTGGTGCTGGAGGCCACGGTCCGTCCGGACATCGAGGACGTTCAGTCATCGCAGTTGGTGGATATCCAGGTGGTGGAGGCCGAACCCCAGGGGGTCTTCGAGGAAGCGGCCCGCGAGGCCTTGAGTCAATGGCGGGTCTCCCCCTTGCGTAGCGCAGACGGTGAGCGTCGGCCGGGGCGGGTGCGCCAGACGATGCACTTCCGTCTCGACGAGGACTGAATCCGCCCCAGCCTGGATCGCGGATGAATTCGCTCCCGTGGCGGATTCATTCGCGATTCCCCCCCCTTTCTACTCCCACCTCCCCACCCTTTCACCGCAAGCCAATAAGAGGGATTTCTTCTGAAACCCGCATGAAGGTATATTGTGACCTTCAATCGGACTGGTCTTCTCAGGGAAGACTTTGATGAAGTCACCCGGGTACGCCGGGACTGATTCAGCTCCCTCGAGTGGTGAGGTATCACAATGCGCTGTCTTGGATTATCGATGCTTGTTCTGGCTCTGATGGGCCTGATTGCCTGTGCCGAGCACGGCGCGGATAACGGTGACGTTCCGCCGGTGCCGGAGAACGTCGAGGGGCCACCCCCGGAAGCGGAGCAATCCGACTCCGGTCTGGCCTGGATTGTTCTTTCCGAGGGAGAGGGTGATCGTCATCCTCGGCCGGAGGACCAGATCACGGTCCATTACAGCGGCTGGCAGACCGATGGGGAAATGTTCGACAGTTCCGTGGTCCGCGGCGAGCCCAACACCTTTCCCCTGGGGCAGTTGATTGAGGGCTGGGTCGAGGGGCTTCAGCTCATGACCGAAGGGGAGAAGCGACGCTTCTGGATTCCGGGGGAGCTGGCTTACGATAAGCGGCCCGACCGTCCCGATGCCCCCAAAGGCATGCTGGTTTTCGACGTGGAGCTCATTGAGATTCACGACCAGTCGGATTGAGCATGAGCGTTGAAGCCCGACAAGCAGCGGAGCGTGACCGGATACAGGCCCTGCGGGGCGGGTTTCGGGAGCGCGGTTATGTGCTGGCGCGGCAGGTCATCGGTCGCAATGCCGCCATGCTGTATGCCCAGTCGGCATTGATGCAGCGAGACGATTACTGGATGCCGGAGCCGGCCTATCAGGCGCGAGGCCGCTATGCCGATGCTTTCGGCGAGGCGATTCTTGCCCAGTTGACGCCCCTGGTCTCTGAAATTACCGGCCGCCGGCTGGAGCCCTGCTACTCCTTTCTCCGAATCTACCAGGCCGGTTCCCAGCTCCGGCCCCACCGGGACCGACCCTCCTGCGAATTCAGCGTCACCATGCATGTCGGCAAGGGGCCTGGGGCAGGCGACTGGCCGATCTGGATTGAAGGCCCCGACGGGCCCAGCGCGGTGAGCATGGAGCCCGGCGATCTGATGGTCTACCGCGGTGCTGCGCTTTCCCACTGGCGAGAGCCGTTCCACGGCGATGTCTGGGTGCAATTGTTTCTCCACTATGTGGATGCCGAAGGCCCCTATG
>NZ_SLKM01000144.1:0-11298 GCF_007134575.1 Natronospira sp. | reverse complement strand
CGATGAACAGGATCACCCGGCCCTCTTCCTGGGCCAGTTCCTTGAGCACGGCCTTGAGCCGTTCCTCGAAATCGCCGCGGTACTTGGCCCCGGCCAGGAGGGCCCCCATGTCCAGGGACAGGACGCGCTTGTCCTTGAGACCTTCGGGGACCTCACCGTTGACGATGCGCTGGGCCAGGCCCTCGACAATAGCGGTCTTGCCCACGCCGGGCTCACCGATCAGCACCGGATTGTTCTTGGTGCGCCGCTGCAGCACCTGCACGGTGCGGCGGATTTCCTCGTCACGACCGATCACCGGGTCGAGCTTGCCCTGCTCGGCCCGCTCGGTGATGTCGATGGTGTATTTCTCCAGGGCCTGGCGCTGGTCCTCGGCATTCGGATCGTCCACGTTCTGGCCACCACGCACCTCTTCAATGGCCTTGTCGATGGCCCCTTTGACCGCGCCACAGTCGCGCAGAATGGCCCCGAGATCCCCCTTCTCATCCACCGCGGCGAGCAGGAACAGCTCGCTGGAGATGTAGCTGTCACCCCGCTTCTGGGCCAGCTTGTCGCACTGGTTCAACAGGCGCATGAAATTCTGGGAAGGGTGCACCTCGGCCTCGGCGCCGGACACCGTGGGCAGACGATCAAGGGCCTCGCCCAGGCTGGAGCGCAGGCGATTGATTTCCACACCTGCCTTGTCCAGCAGCGGACGCAGGCCGCCACCGTCCTGATCCAGCATGGCCAGCATGAGATGCACCGGCTCCATGAACTGGTGGTCCCGGCCGAGGGCCAGGGACTGGGCATCCGACAACGCCATCTGGAATTTGCTCGTCAATTTGTCCATTCGCATGGGTCTTGCTCCCAAAGATTACTCAACTGCCTTCTACATTGGTGGCATTTGCCGCGTATTCAAGCAGCTTGCCCACAGAAGCGACCGCAGTTGTGCGCGAATGGCGGCGGATCAGGCCTCGGGTTCGATCCAGATAAGACTGGCCATGCGACCGCAGGGGGCCTGGCGGCGGTGGGAGAAAAAGCGCGCCGGATCACTCCAGGTGCAGAGACCGTCACCGCCGACGCTGGCGACTCCGAGTGCCTCCAGACGCCGCCGGGCGAGCGCGGGCAGATCCGCCCGCCAGTGCTCGGGGCCATCGGCCTGAAAGGCAGCTTCGGCCTCCGGGTCCCTGGCGACAAAGGCTTCACGAACCTCTTCACCGACCTGAAAGGCGGCGGGCCCGATCGCCGGCCCCAGCCAGGCATGGAGCGCACTGGCCGGCCCGGGCATGGCGGCCACCGTCGCCTCGATCACCCCCTCGGCCAGCCCCCGCCAGCCGGCATGGGCCAGCCCCACCCATCGCCCTGCTTCATGGGCCAGAAACACCGGCAGACAATCCGCGGTCAGGATGGCGCAGACCCGGCCGGGCCGGTCGGTCCAGGCCGCATCTGCCGGGGCCTCGGGGGCGGCGCCCGACAGGTAGAGGACATGGCGGCCATGGACCTGATCCAGCCATTGCGGCTCGGCGGGCAAGCCGGCTGCCTGGCGGACAACCGAGCGATTGGCCGCCACATGCCGAGGCTGATCACCCACGTGGGCACCAAGATTGAGCCCCCGCCAGGGGCCTTCACTGGACCCGGGCAGCCCGGGATGATGCCGTTGCGTGGTCAGGGCCCGCACAGGCCCGGACACCGGCCAGTCGGGGTGCAGGAAGACGCCGCTCATGAGCCCCGGGCCTCGGTATCCTGGCGCAGCACATCGAGCAGGGCCTGCATGTCCTCGGGGGGATCCGCCTGCACGCTGATCCGCTCTCCCGTCACTGGATGGTGCAGCGAGAGCGCGGTGGCGTGCAGCGCCTGCCTGCGAAAGCCGCGCAGGGCCTCCGCCAATGCCTCCGTCGCGCCCCGGGGAATGGCCAGACGCCGGCCATAGACCGGATCACCGATGATGGGATGGCGGATATGGGCCATGTGGACCCGGATCTGATGGGTACGGCCGGTCTCGAGCTTCACCCGCAGCAGGCTATGGTGCGCAAAGCGTTCAGCCACCCGGTAATGGGTGACCGCCTCGCGACCACCGTCACGCACCGCCATGCGCTTGCGATCCACCGGATGGCGGGCGATCGACGCCCGCACCGTACCCCCGGCCGGCATGCTGCCCACCACCACGGCCAGATACTCCCGGCTGATCTCTCTTGCCTGCATGGCCTCGGTCAGCACCACATGGGCGCGATTGCTGCGGGCGATCACCAGCAGCCCACTGGTGTCCTTGTCCAGGCGGTGGATCAGACCATGCCGCGGCACGGCGCTCAGCTCCGGGAAATGATGCAGCAGGGCGTTTTCCAGGGTGCCGTCCGGATTGCCGGCGCCCGGGTGGACCACCAGCCCCGGGGGCTTGTCGATGATGATCAGCTCTTCGTCGGCATGACGAACATTCAGTGGCAGGGCCTGGGCAGTCACCCGGCTGGGCTGGGGTGTCGGCTCCGCGCTCAGGCTGACCGTCTGACCGGCGACCACGGCCTCACGGGGCCGGCACTGGCCCCCGTCCAGCAACACTTCACCACGCTCGATGAGCTGTTTGAGGCGACTGCGGGAATATTCCGGGAACATGCGTGCCAGGGCGCGATCAAAGCGTTCACCGGCGAGTTCCTCGGGTACCTGGGCCTCTCTGTCGGGGTCATGGTGGGACAATCTTTCTCTCTCCTTGCACCTGTTCAAGCCCGGAATCCAGGCAATATTTGCTCCCGGTCATCGGCGGGGGCTTCGAGTCGGGCCGCCGGTGGGTTTATACTATCGGGTTGGAGCCGGCTATCTCCAATGAGCCGGGAGCATTCTGAGTATTCTGGAGCCAATCAAGCAATGCAGGTCAATCGCATGCAGATCACCAGCACGGGTCCTATCCGCCACCGCCTCAGCGTCCGCGCACTACTGCTGGTCCTAAGCCTTGGCCTGCTCATCGGTTGTGCCGGCACCCCGGAACCGGTGCAGGTGGACACCTCCATCACCGCCGAGGAAATCTACGAACGGGCCTGGCGGCGGATGACGGCGGGCAACTACGACGGCGCCATGCAGATGCTGCGTGCCCTTGAGGCCCGCCATCCTTTCACCCCGGAAGGCCAGCAGGCTCAGCTGGACCAGATCTATGTCACGCATCTGGCCGGTGATCGCCGCGGCACTGCTGAGGTGGCACGCCGCTACATCCGCGAGAATCCCCGCTCGGATCACCTGGACTATGCCTACTACATGCAGGGCATCGCCTGGTTCGACATGCGCAGCTCCCTGAGCCGCCGGATTCTGAACCTGGATCACGCCCGCCTGGACGTGACCAATGCCCACCGCTCCTTTGATGCCTTCCGCGAGCTGGTGGAGCGCTTCCCCGATAGCGAATACAGCCAGGACGCCCGTCTGCGCATGATCTATCTGCGCAATGTGATCGCCAGGCACAACTGGCATGTGGCCAACCACTATCTGGAACGGGGCGCCTACATGGCGGCCGCCGCACGGGCCAGCAAGGTGATCGAGGAAATGCAGCCCAACGAAGTCACCCCTTTTGCCATGGACATCCTGGCAGCCGCCTACGACGGCGTGGGAGAAAGCAGCATGGCGGCCGATGTGCGCAGCCTTCGAGGCCGCAGTTTCCCGAACCACCAGGAAGGCGGCGAACCGCCCATCCGCTGATCCTCAGCCGCGGAAACGAAACCCCGAGGTAATCGGGTAACGCCGATCGCGCCCGAAGGCCCGTGCGCTCAGCCGCGGGCCGGGGGCCCCCTGTCGGCGCTTGTATTCATTGCGCTGGATCAGGGCGAGGACGCGATGGACCAGTGCCGCTTCATGCCCCTCGGCCACCAGTTCCTCAGCCCGCCGGTCCTCTTCCACGAATCCTTCGATGATGGCGTCCAGCACGGCATAATCCGGCAGGCTGTCACTGTCGTACTGATCGGCACGCAGTTCGGCCGAGGGCGCGCGCTCAATGACTTCCGGCGGAATCACCTCGCCCTGCTGATTGCGCCAGCGGGCCAGGGCATACACCCGGCTCTTGGTCAGATCCCGGATGGGGGCATAGGCACCCACCATGTCGCCGTAGAGAGTGGCGTAGCCCACCGCCAACTCGCTCTTGTTGCCAGTGGCCAGAACCATGGCTCCTAACTGATTGGAGAGGGCCATCAGATTCACCCCCCGCAGACGGGCCTGCAGATTCTCCGCCGCCACCCCCTGCACCGGCTCGGCCAATGCCCTGGCCAGGTCCTGCTCCACTGCCGCCACCGGCTCGTCGATCCCGATTTCCAGGTAACGCACGCCCAGCGCCTCGGCCTGAGCTCGGGCCAGGCGGTAGCTGAGCTCGCGGGTATATTGGGAGCCCATCATGACGGCGCTGACCTTGTCCGCGCCGATAGCATCCACAGCGATTGCCAGCGTCAGCGCCGAGTCAATGCCGCCGGAAAGCCCGATCAGTGCCCCGGGGGCGCCGTTCTTGCGCAGATAATCGCGGGTGGCCAGGACCGCACCCCGGTATTGGCTGGCATCGGTCGGCAGGGGATCGATCTTTACCGGGGAAGCAAGACGGCCCTGGTCCAAGTCCACCGGGAACAGACCGCTCTCCCACTCGGGTGCCTGCATGGCAAGCCCACCGTCGGCATTCATGCCCACGCTGGCGCCATCGAATACCAGCTCATCCTGCCCTCCCAGGAGATTGCAGACCAGCAAGGGCAGTCCCGCCTCCCGGGTCCGACGCCGGAAGACGCTCTGACGCTCGCTCGCCTTGTCGCGGGCATAGGGAGAAGCGCTCAGGCTCAGAATCAGCTCGGCCCCGGCCTCGGCACAGGCCGATGCCGGCCCGGGGACCCACAGGTCCTCGCAGACGGTGAGACCAAGGCGGTGACCACGAAAATCCACCACGCAGGCGCCATCTCCGGCGAGGAACCATCGGGATTCATCGAATACCCCGTAATTGGGCAGGCAGGCCTTGCGATAGCGGGCCAGTTCCCGACCATCCGCCACCAGACAGGCGACGTTGTAGAGGCCGGCGCTGTGATACTCGGGGACGCCGTATAACACTCCAACGCCAGCGGGCAGCCGTTGGCGCAGGGCCTGCTCGGCGGCACCCACCTGATCCGCGAAATCCGGATTGAGCAGCAGGTCTTCCGGGCAATAGCCGGTGAAGCTGAGCTCGGGGAACAGCACCAGGTCCGCGCCATGCTCACTGACCGCCAACGCCACCTGACTGATGAGCGCATCCAGGTTGTCCGAGATTGCGCCCACGGTCGGGTTGGTCTGCGCCACCACGATTCTCAAGTTTTCCGCCATCTTGCCTGTTGACTCCCTGCCTGTTGCGGGATGCTAAAACAACGGGTCCCCGCCCGTTACCGGACAGGGACCCTGGGATCCGCGGGAACCTGAATCCCGCGAGTCGGCAGCCTAAGCGGCTTAGCCCAGCACTTTCTGGATCGCCTCACCCAGCTCAGCGGGGGACTTCACCGTCGTGGCGCCGGCATCTTCCAGCGCGGCGAACTTGTCGTCCGCGGTGCCCTTGCCACCGGAAATGATGGCGCCGGCATGGCCCATGCGCTTTCCGGGCGGCGCGGTGACGCCAGCGATGTAGGCCACCACCGGCTTGCTCACGTTCTGCTTGATGAACTCGGCCGCCTCTTCTTCGTCGGTGCCGCCGATTTCACCCACCATGATGATGGCTTCGGTCTTGGGATCCTTCTCGAACAGCTCAAGGCAGTCGATAAAGCTCATGCCATGAACCGGGTCGCCACCAATGCCCACGCAGGTGGACTGGCCGTGGCCGGTACGAGTGGTCTGATGCACGGCTTCATAGGTCAGGGTGCCGGAGCGGGAGACCACGCCCACCTTGCCGGCCTTGTGGATCTGGCCGGGCATGATGCCGATCTTGCACTCGCCCGGCGTGATGATGCCCGGGCAGTTGGGGCCGATGAGGCGGCAATCATGCTCCTTCATGGCCTCCTTGACCTTGACCATGTCCAGAGCAGGGATGTGCTCGGTGATGCAGACGATGGTCTTGATACCGGCATCAGCCGCTTCCAGGATGGCGTCGGCGGCGAAGGGGGCCGGCACATAGATCATGCTGGCTTCGGCGCCGGTCTCGGCCACGGCGTCATGCACGGTGTTGAAAACCGGCAGACCAAGATGCTTTTCACCACCGCGACCCGGGGTGACGCCGCCCACCAGCTTGGTGCCATAGGCGATGCACTGTTCGGAATGGAAGGTGCCCTGCTTGCCGGTGAAACCCTGGCAGATCACCTTGGTGTCTTTGTTGACAAGAATGCTCATGTCGCTTCCCGTTTGAAATTCTGCTTGTGGATGTAAGGGTACCGGGCTTACTTGCCCGCGGCTTCCACGGCCTTGGCCGCGCCATCGCTCAGGTCATCGGCGGGGATGATATCCAGGCCGCTCTTCTCCAGCAGGGCCTTGCCTTCATCCACGTTGGTGCCTTCCAGACGCACCACGACCGGCACCTTCACGCCCACCTCTTCCACCGCGGCAATGATGCCTTCGGCGATCAGGTCACAACGCACGATGCCACCGAAAATGTTGACCAGGATGGCCTTCACGCCTTCATTGGAGACGATCAGCTTGAAGGCCTCGGTGACACGCTCCTTGGTGGCACCGCCGCCCACATCCAGGAAGTTGGCGGGCTGGCCGCCAGACAGCTTGATCACGTCCATGGTGGCCATGGCAAGGCCGGCGCCGTTGACCATGCAGCCAATATTGCCTTCCAGGGAGACATAGTTGAGGTCATGCTTGCTGGCCTCGACTTCGGCTTCGTCCTCCTGGCTCAGATCGCGCATTTCGGCAAGCTTCTTCTGCCGATAGAGGGCGTTGTCGTCCAGATTGACCTTGCCGTCCAGGGCCTTGATCTCGCCATCGGGGGTCACGATCAGGGGGTTGATCTCAACCAGGCTGCAATCGCAGGCCTCGAACATCTTGTACAGACCACCGGCAATCTTGGTGAAGGCACCCAGTTGCGCCTTGGTCAGCTCCAGGCCGAAAGCCAGCTGACGGGCCTGATACGGCTGCAGGCCGGCGGCCGGATGAACCTCGACCTTGAAGATCTTTTCGGGAGTGGATTCGGCGACTTCCTCGATATCCACGCCACCTTCGGGGGAGGCCATGAACACGACCCGCTCGGAGGCACGGTCCACCACCACGGAGAGGTAGAGCTCACGTTCGATGTCGGAGCCCTTCTCAATGTAGACCTCGTGAACCGGAAGGCCTTCCGGAACGGTCTGGTGGGTGACAATGGTCGATCCCAGCATTTCCTTGGTCTTCTCACCGGCTTCTTCCGGGCTCTTGGTGAGCTTGACGCCACCGGCCTTGCCGCGACCACCGGCGTGAACCTGGGCCTTGACCACCCAGAGATCACCGCCCAGTTCCTTGGCCGCTGCCACGGCCTCTTCAGCGGATTTCACCACTCGACCATCGGAAACGGGAACGCCGAATTCCGCAAATATCTGTTTTGCTTGGTATTCGTGAAGATTCATCGTGTAAGCTCAGGCTTCGGGGATGGATGGAACGGCCGCCGGTCGGCCAGGGCGCAGCTCCCCCTTTGAGGGGAAATCCGAGGCTCCTGGGCCGGCGAGAACCGCCGGAAAAGGGCGTATTCTGGCGGAAATCGGCGAATTTCGCAAAGTCGGAGGGCAGCGCAAGTGAGCAACACCGTCAGCCAACGCAGCGAAGAACGCAATATCGCCGCCGACGACCTGCGCTGGCGCTCTCTGCGTTTGCTCAATGGTTTCCGCCTGGCACTGGGCGCGGCCATGCTGCTGGGCTACCTCCTGCAGCCCGACGACGGCATGCTCGGGAGCCTACAGCCCTGGTTATTCCTGCTCGCAGCGGCAAGCCTGGTGCTACTTTCCGCAATAGCCGGGGTCTGTCTCCGCCTTCGCCGCCCTCGCATGCGGGTCCAGGCTTTCCTCGGCCTGTTGGCCGACAGCTCCCTGTTTATGGTGATCCTGCATGCCAGCGGCGGCCTGGAAACGGGGCTTGGCAATCTGCTTTTCATCCCTGTGGCTGCCGCCAGTCTGTTGCTGGGACGGCGAACCGCCATCACCCTCGCCGCCCTGATTACCCTGATCCTGCTGGGCCAGCAAATCCTGATCGCCTGGTCCCTGCCGGACATCGCTCCTCGGTTCACCCAGGCCGGCATTCTGGGGGCACTGTTCATGCTCCTGGCCCTGGTGGGCGCCCATCTCTCACGCCAACTGCGGGAGAGCGAGGCCCTGGCGGTCAAACGCGGTCTGGACCTGCGCAATCTCTCCGAGCTGAACGACTACATCATCCACCATCTGCGTACCGGTATCGTGGTGGTTGATCATCGCAACCGGGTTCAGCTCATGAACGGCACCGCCGCCCAATTTCTGGGTGTGGCGGACGGGCACCGTGACAGGCCGGTGGACCAGGTCTCGGCACAACTGAGTCGATTGGTCCGTCATTGCCGGGAAACACCCTATGAACGCCCCGCCTCCTTCGTCGCTGCTGACGGCGAAACGGTGGTGGTGCCCCAGTTCACGGAACTGGGCGACCCGAACAAGCCGGGCACACTACTGTTCCTGGAGGATGGCAGCCTGCAGGGCCAGCGGGCCCAGGAGATGAAGCTGGCCGCCCTCGGCCGCTTCACGGCCAGTATCGCCCATGAGTTGCGCAACCCGCTCGGTGCCATCAGCCACTCCAACCAATTGCTGATGGAATCGGAGGCGCTGACCGAACGGGAACGCCGCCTGGGTGAGATCATCGACCGGCACGCGGGCCGACTCAACCGGATCATTGAAACCGTCCTGAAATTATCCCGGCGGGAAGCGACGGAGCCGGAACGGCTCGACCTCTCCGAGTGGCTACGCCTGTATCAGCAGGAAATGCTGGACACAGGGCGTCTGAAAGCCGAGCAGATGGAGCTCGTCCTGCCAGACAGACCAGTGGAGGCGCGCATGGACGACGATCATTTGCGCCAGATCGTGGATAACCTGGTAGACAATGCCCGCCGCCATGGCGGTGATGACTCACCGGTTCGACTCAGCGTGAGTCTTGTGGGACGCGGCGACCGCCCCAACCTGGAAGTCAGCAATCCCGGTGAACCCATCCCGGATGAAGAAGCCGGCCATATATTCGAGCCTTTCTACACGGCCAGCCCTCGTGGCACGGGGCTGGGCCTGTTCATGGCCAGGGAGCTGTGCGACTGCAATCGGGCCAAACTCGAATATCGTTACCGGGAAGGCCGCAATTGCTTTCGGGTGATCTTCGCCGATCCGGAGCGCTGGATTACCTAGGGCATGATTCACGATTGAGTCGTAAGGCTCTGCTATGCTCCGGGTTTCCAGCCACATTTTCACGAGGACAGATCATGGCCAAGGCAAGCGCTCGGCACATTCTGGTGGACAGCCAGGAGCAGTGCGAGGAACTCAAGCAGGAAATTGAAAACGGCGCCGATTTCGGCGAACTGGCCCAAAAACACTCCAACTGCCCCTCCGGCAACCGGGGCGGTGAGCTGGGTGAGTTCGGCCCCGGCATGATGGTCAAGGAATTCGACGAAGTGGTATTTTCCGCTCCGGTCAACACCGTCCAGGGCCCGGTCAAGACTCAGTTCGGCTACCACCTGCTGGAAGTGACCCAGCGGGAAGACTGACTTGGACCCTCATCTCCAGGCTAGATGACAGCGGCGCCCACATGGGCGCCGCTTTTTCGTGGAACGGTCAGGCCGATTTTCCCCGCCCCTCCCCTTGCTTCCACCCCATATCAACAACTCATTTCGAGTCCCGAGGAGAGGGGCTGGCCTGAAATTGATCCAAGTCAAGTTTGTCTGCCCTGCCCTGCCCGATAATTTCGCCCGTAAATCCGTGAATCTTCCATTCATCCTCCGGCTCACCGAAGCCGCTGGCCGTCCAGGCTCCGGAAAAAGGGATCCGAAACCATGGAATCAACACCCAACTACAACGAAAAGGTCGTGCGGCAATTTGCCGTGGCGACCGTCGTGTGGGGCGTGGTGGGCATGCTGGTCGGCGTCTGGATCGCCGCCCAGCTGATCTGGCCCGCCCTGAATTTTGACACCGCCTGGCTGAGTTACGGGCGTCTGCGCCCCCTGCACACCAATGCCGTGATCTTCGCTTTCGGCGGTTCGGCCCTGTTCGCCACCTCCTACTGGGTGGTGCAGCGAACCTGTGGCGTGCGGCTGATCTCGGACAGGCTGGCGGCCTTCACCTTCTGGGGCTGGCAGACCGTGATCGTGGCCGCGGCCATCACCCTGCCCCTGGGCCTGACCCAGGCCAAGGAATATGCCGAGCTGGAATGGCCCATCGCCCTGCTGATCGCGGTGGTCTGGGTTGCCTACGCCTATGTGTTCTTCGGCACCATCTTCATCCGCAAGGTCAAGCACATCTACGTGGCCAACTGGTTTTACGGCGCCTTCATCATTGCCGTTGCGGTGCTGCACATCGTCAACAATCTGGTGATCCCGGTGGGACTGACCAAGTCGTATCCCGTGTATGCCGGGGCGGTGGATGCCATGGTGCAATGGTGGTACGGCCATAACGCCGTGGGCTTCTTCCTGACCGCCGGCTTCCTGGGGATGATGTACTACTTCGTGCCCAAGCAGGCGGATCGGCCCATTTATTCCTATCGCCTCTCCATCGTGCACTTCTGGGCCCTGATTTCCATCTACATGTGGGCCGGCCCCCACCATCTTCACTACACCGCACTGCCAGAGTGGGGCCAATCCCTGGGCATGGTCTTCTCCATCATCCTGCTGGCCCCCAGCTGGGGCGGGATGATCAACGGCATCATGACTCTCAAGGGGGCCTGGTACAAACTGCGGGACGACCCGATCCTGAAGTTCCTGATTGTGTCCCTGTCCTTCTACGGCATGGCGACCTTCGAAGGCCCCATGATGTCCATCAAGACGGTGAATGCTCTCTCTCACTACACCGACTGGACCATCGGGCACGTCCATGCCGGCGCACTGGGCTGGGTGGCCTTCATTACCTATGGCGCCATCTACTTCCTGATCCCGCGCCTTTACGGCAAGGCCAGCATGTACAGCGTCAGAGCCATTGAATGGCACTTCTGGATTTCCACCATCGGGGTGGTCCTGTACATCGCCGCCATGTGGATTGCCGGTGTCATGCAGGGACTGATGTGGCGGGCCGTGAATGATGACGGCACGCTGACCTACACCTTCATGGAGACGCTGTCAGCCACCTACCCCTACTACATGGTGCGCCTGCTGGGCGGGATCATCTTCCTGGCCGGCATGCTGCTGATGGCCTGGAATGTCTGGATGACTTCCAGACCGGAAAAACAGGGCGCTGACAT
>NZ_SLKM01000003.1:0-11308 GCF_007134575.1 Natronospira sp. | reverse complement strand
TGCGTTCCACCACCCGGGTCACCTGCTGTTCCATGACTTCCGGGGCCACCCCGGGATAGTTCACCGTGACCCGGATCAGCGGGTTCTCGATCGTGGGCAGGAGGTCGATGGGCAGACGATCCAGAAAGAAGGAGCCCAGCACGAACACCACCGAGGCAATGGCCAGGGTCCCGACCGGCCGACGGATCGCGGCATTGGTGATCCCGCGCCGCCCGCCACTGCGTTTTTCAAGCTTCTGCTCGCTCATGGCCACATCTCATTCCAGTCACAAAACCCGATTGGCGGCACCCACGGTAGGCGGAGAGGGGGCGGTGCCCCTTTCAGGGCTGTGTGAGGCAGGATGCCGAACCCAGAGCGTACAGGGATGTATCCATAGCGTCCCTGAACGGGGCATCGCCCCCTCTCCGCCGGGACCAAGCCGCCAATCACCCCCGCCAGCCGACGATGTTCACCGCCTGACCATCGCTCATCTCGATGGGATTGGTGGCCAGGACAATGTCGCCTTCCTCCAGGCCAGACTGGATCTCGGTCCAGTTGCCCCGGGTGACCCCGGTTTCCACCGTCCGATGGTGGAGGCGGTCGTCGCGGACCACATAGACATAACGTTTATCGTCCTCCTCGCCGATGGCGCTGGCCGGCACCGCCAGGGCATCGGGGCGACGATCCACCGCCAGTCGAATCCGGGCCAGGAATCCCGGCCGGACGCCGGCATCGGCCGCCTCTTCAGGCAGGGACACCTCCACCCGGATCAGGCGACTGCCGCTCTCGGCGGTGGGGAAGATCCGTCGGATCTCGCCTTCAAAGGGATTGTCCGGCATGGCATCCAGGCTGACGGGCACCGCCTGACCTTGGGAAAGGTGGACCACGTCCAGTTCGGAAACGCCCGGGCGAAGCACCAGACGAGTCATGTCCACCAGCTCGAAAAGGGCATCCTGGGCGCTCACCGCCTCGCCGGGCTCGATCAGGCGATCGGAAATCACCGCATCGCGCGGGGCCAGGATGCGGCCGAACTCCAGCCGGGTCTCCCACAGCAGCACCTCGCTCCGCGCCGCCCGCAGCTCGGTTCGGGCTCGCTGGTATTCCACTTCGGTGACATCGCCCCGCTCCAGCAGGCTGGCGGTCCGCTCGTATTCCAGCTCCGCCTCCTCGCGCCGCGCACTGGCCCGTTCCAGCTCGGCCTCTTCCTCGGACATATCCAGTTGCGCCAGCAGGGCACCGGCTTCCACCCGGTCCCCTTCCTCGACAAAAACGGTCTGCACCAGACCGCTGGCCCGGCTGGCCAGGCGGATGCGGGTGTAGGGCTCCACCGCCGCCGACAGGCTGATCTGGCGGGACAAGTCCCGTGGCGTCACTTCCACCGCGGCAATGGGCGTCTGTCGCTCGGCGGGACGGTTGTCGTCGTCATTGCCATTGCTGTCGCCGTTGTCCGCACAGGCGCTCAGCATCAGCAGGCAGAGGGAAAAACCGCAGAGGAGGGATTTGGGTCGGCAGAGCACGAAGGACTCCCCTTGGTTGACGGAAATTGACCGGGTACGGACCGGCTGACCATTCAGATTGCGACTGCCCCGGAGGCCTCAGGTTCCCGCTTTCCTTCGCGGGCTGCTATGCTTGGCCGCTTTGAGGCCCTTGAGTGTTCCCGAGACACGCTTTTACTGCAACAGGTGTTCCATGAGTGATCAACAGGTAACAGGGACCAACAATGGCGGGCTGATGGACCGCATTCTCGACAAGGTCGAGCGTGCGGGCAACAAGCTCCCGGATCCGGCGATGCTGTTTGCATCCCTGCTCGCGATTGTCTGGATTCTCTCCCTGATCTTCTCCTTCTTCGAATTCACCACCAAGATTCCGGGCACCGACGACCCGGTGAGGGTGACCAACCTCCTGGCCGGGCCGGAACTGGCCCATTTCCTGTCCAGCATGGTGACCACCTTTACCAGCTTCGCCCCCCTGGGCGTGGTGCTGGTGGCCATGCTGGGTGTGGGCGTGGCCGAGCGCAGCGGGTACATCAATACCGCCATCAAGATGCTGCTCAACACCACGCCCAAGCTGTTGCTCACCCCCATGCTGATCCTGGTGGCGATCATCAGTCATACCGCCGTGGATGCGGGTTACGTGGTGGTGATTCCCCTGGGCGGTGTGATCTTCTATGCCGCCGGCCGTCATCCCCTGGCGGGGATCGCCGCGGCCTTCGCCGGTGTCTCCGGGGGCTTTTCCGCCAACTTCGTGCCCTCGGCCATTGATCCGCTGCTGATGGGCTTCACCGAATCCGCGGCCCAGATCGTGGATCCGGAGATTCAGCTCAACCCCCTCAACAACTGGTTTTTCACCACCGCCTCCTGCCTGGTGATTGTCGCCGTGGGTTGGTGGTTGACCGATCGGGTCATTGAGCCCCGTCTGGCCAATACCAAGATCGATGGCGACGAGGATGACATGCCGGTGATCGAGGAAATCGATCGCAAGGACCGTCGCGCCTTCTCCATCGCCTCCTGGGCGATGCTGGGCGGTCTGATCCTGCTGATCTGGTCGGTGTGGCCCTCCGATTCCCCCATGCGTAACCCGGATGGGGAAATGGCCGCCTTCGATGCGCCCCTCATGCAGTCGATCGTGCCCCTGATCTTCCTGTTCTTCCTGCTGCCGGGGGTGATCTACGGTTTTGTCGCCGGCACATTCAAGACCAGCAAGGATGTGATCAATGCCATGAGCAAGACCATGGAGGGGATGGCCTACTACATTGTCATGGCCTTCTTCTGCGCCTTGTTCATTGAGGAGTTCGGGCGTTCCGGCCTGGGTGTGCTGCTGGCCGTTGAGGGGGGTAACTTCCTCCAGGCCCTGTCCCTGCCCGGGCCCGTGACTCTGGCCGGCATCGTGGTGCTGGTGGCCTTCCTCAACATCTTCATGGGTTCGGCTTCGGCCAAGTGGGCGCTGTTGGCCCCCATCTTCGTGCCCATGCTGATGCAGGTCGGCTTCAGCCCCGATCTGACCCAGGCGGCCTATCGTGTGGGTGATTCGGTGTCCAACATCATCACTCCGCTGCTGCCCTACTTCCCGCTGGTGGTGGTCTACTGTCAGCGCTATGTGAAGGGCACCGGCATCGGCACCCTGGTGTCACTGATGCTGCCCTACTCGGTGGTCTTCATGGTGGTCTGGACCGCCTTCCTGATTGGCTACTGGCTGATCGGGGACCTGATTGGTCTACCGCTGGGTCTGCAGGCCAACTACGTCTATCCGGCGCCCTAAGCCACGCCGTTTGGATGTCTGTGCATGGCCCCGCCGAAGTGCCCTTCGGCGGGGCTTTTTCGTACAATGGGCCCGGTCGCTGATGATCAATCGCCAATCCCCGATGCCTGGAGCAAAGGACATGACTGTGGAAGTGAAACGGGATGACAGCCAGTGGTTCACCGAGCGGGCCGACGAGGCCGGCATGGGGCTGCAACTTCGCATTCGCGGCAAGCTCCATGAGGAGCAGAGCGACTACCAGCGCATCGAGATCTACGATACCGAGGCCTTTGGCCATCTGATGGTGATTGATGGTTTTGTCATGCTTACCGAGCGCGACAACTTCGTCTATCACGAAATGATGAGTCACCCCGTGCTCTTTACCCACCCCAATCCCCGCCGCGTGGTGATTATCGGCGGGGGTGATTGCGGCACCTTGCGGGAAGTGCTGCGCCACCCGGGGGTCGAGGAAGTGGTTCAGGTGGATATCGATGAGCGGGTGACCCGCCTCTCCGAGCAGTATTTTCCCGAGCTCTGCGAGGCCAATGATGATCCCCGTGCCCGCCTGCTGTTCGACGACGGTGTGGCCTGGATGGGCAACGCCGCGGATGCCAGCGCCGACGTGATCATCGTCGACAGCACCGACCCCGTGGGGCCTGGGGAGGGGCTGTTCAATCGCGCCTTTTACGCCCAGTGTTGCCGCGTGCTGGATGAGGGTGGCCTGCTGGTACAGCAGAGCGAGTCACCGCTGCTGCATATGGACCTGATTCAGTCCATGCGTCAGGCCATGATCGACAGTGGGTTTACCGCCTGTCACAGCCTGCAGTTTCCCCTGCCCACCTATCCCAGCGGCTGGTGGTCCGCCACCATGGCTTCAAAGGGGGAGGGTTTTGAGGGATTTCGTGAGGCGGATGCCGCCGCGCGGCCGTTCCAGACCCGCTATTACAGTGTCGAGGTCCACCAGGGCGCCCTGGCCATGCCACCCTTCTTTCTCAGGGCCACCGGCCAGAAGCCGCTCTGAAGGGGGCAGGCCCTCAGTCACAATAGCGCTCGATCTGCTCCTCGATGCGGTTCATCTCCGCCTCGGCGACTTCAGGCTCGAGCTCGATCTCCTCGCCGTCGGCGTCCACCTGGTAGAGGACATCCGCGTCCCGGTACTCTGCCAGGCGCTCCCGCATGCCCTCGCATTCGGCCTCGCTCAGCCGTGGCCCCGACCGATCGGCGGCATCGTTGTCGCCCTCATCGGCATCCTCGTCAAGCGTGCTGGGCCCCGAGCGAATCTGGACCCGTTCGGCCTCGTCCTCGTCATCCGGCGGCGTGTCCGAGAAATGCACATTGCCGTCCTCGTCCACCCAGCGGTAGACCTGTTGCGCGCTCAGGCTGCCGGCAATGAGGGCGGTCAGCAGCAGGGTCATGAGCAATAGCAGAATACGATGTTTCATGGTGTTCTCACCCCTGGGATAGTCCGGCTGGACGCTAGAGCGCCTCGCCGTCGGTTTCCCCGGTTCGGATACGAATGGCCTGGGCCAGCTCGTAAATGAATATCTTGCCGTCACCGATCTTGCCCGTGCGGGCCGCGTTGGTGATCGCTTCAACCACGCCATCGGCCATTTCGTCGGGTACCGCGACCTCGATCTTCATCTTGGGCAGGAAATCGACCACGTACTCCGCGCCCCGATAGAGCTCGGTATGGCCCTTCTGCCGTCCAAAGCCCTTCACCTCGCTGACGGTGATGCCCTGGACCCCTACTTCGGACAGGGCCTCCCGAACATCATCCAGCTTGAAGGGCTTGACGATGGCTACCACCATTTTCATGCCAATTGACTCCTCGCTTGGGTCTCACAGGTCGCCGGCAAGCCTGGCTCAATCCATTCTGCGAAGGAATGCCCCAATGCGCAAGCCGATGGCCCCTGCGGGCCGGCCCATTGGGCTGGTGGCTGGGACCGTTCAGCCCCTATACTGGGATGCCGAAAACCGCCACAGGGAGTGCCAGCTCATGGTGTTCGATCCCCGCAAGCTCGACGACATTGCCCGCCAGCTGGCCAACAGCCTGCCCGAGGGCCTGCGCCATCTGCGCGATGATGCGGAGAAGAATTTCCGCGAGGTGCTCCAGGGCGCCCTGTCTCGCCTCGACCTCGTGACCCGCGAGGAATTCGATGCGCAATCCGAGGTGCTGGCCCGTGCCCGGGCCCAATTGGAGACCCTCAGCGAACGGCTGGAGCGTCTGGAAAAGGAGCAGAGCGCGCCACGGGAGTGAAGCTGAAATATTGACTGATCAGATCAAGCAAGGGGGGGTATGGGCATTTTATGCCGTCTTGGCATGGGCCTGCTGCTGACCCTGGTGATCAGCGCTGAATCCATCGCGGACGAAGACCGCGGCAACGGAGAGGAAGTGCCTCTGCAGCTGGATGCGGTGGAGGCATTGGGGATGCCACCTTCCGTCACGCAGGAGGTTGCGCTTCGCGCCATTTACGTTGCCCTGCAGACCTCGCGCAGCAATCGAGAGGAAGACCGACACCGGGTGGTCTGTCGGCACCAGCCGGTCGCCGGTACCCGACTGCCCCATCTCATGTGCGGCACCAATGCGGCCTGGCGGGCGAGTAACTCCCTGGGGGAAGGGGAGCTGGACATCGCCCAGGCGAATGCCCTGGCGACCTTGGAGGATGGCGGCATCTGGGTCTCGGAACGACCGGTCAGCCTCAATCAACTTGAGCGGGCCTTCAGCCGGCTTCGTGATCTCGAGCGCAGCGAGGCGCTGATCAATCGCCTGTTCAGCCCGGAAGAGCAGTTGCCCGATGCCATGGTGGATGGCAGTGCCGCCCGGTTTGCCCGCGCCCAGGTGGCCCTCGATGTCATTCGCCTGGATTGGCTGCCCAAACTGGACGAGGCAGTGGATGAGCGGGCGCGGGCCCGACTGGTCGAGCGCATGGACGCCGAGCTGGTGGAAGAGCTTGAACGTCATGGCTTCGGGGTGGACGCATTCAACGCCCTGGCCGAGGAAATCGAGTCCGATGAAACCCTGCGGGCCTATGTGGCCGAGCGGGTTCACGAGATGCAGGACTAGGGCGCAGTGATCAAGCTGTTGGCAAAGGAAGCTGCGTTCCCAAGCCCTCCGCCGCGGCAATGCTTGACTTAGGTGATTTGCTGTACTAAAACGGTAAATATACTCGTTTGACACTTGGGAGGTCGGGATCATGCAGCGCAGTAAAATTCATTGCTTGGCAGCGGGCCTGTGTCTGGGCCTGGCAATGTCGGTGTCGGCCCTGGCCAGCGAGCCGGTCGAGCTGGCGGACGGCAGCGAACACGCCGGCAATCTGGAGACACGCAACAGCCCCATCCGTATCGGCGACGACGCCAGCGTTGATGGCAACGTGGAAAGTCGCAACGGGGCCATCAACATGGGCAAGCGGGTGACTGCCCGCGATGTGCGCAACCGCAATGGCAGCATCGTCGCCGGAGAAGGCGGCAGCTTCCGGGACGTGGATGCCCGTAACGGCAGCATCGGCCTGGGTGCCGATGGCGAGGCTCGGGACGTGTCCACCCGCAACGGCGCCATTACTCTTGGGAGCGGTTTCAAGGCCCGTAACGCCCAATCCCGTAACGGCGGCATTGCCCTCTACGAGGGTGCGCGGATTGAGCGCAATGCCGAGACCCGCAACGGTACGATCCAGCTCCGCGAGTCGGCCCATGTGGGTGGTCGAGTGCAGAGCCGTAACGGCAGCATTCATCTGGCCGAGGGCAGCCAGGTGGACGGCGAGCTCGGCACCCGCAACGGCAGCATCCGTCTGGCGGGCGCCCGGGCCGGCAGTGATGTGGTGAGCGCCCGGGGTGATATCCACGTCCTCGCCGGCTCCGAAGTTCATGGCAAGGTGGTGATCCATCTCCACGAAGACATGGGCGGGCGCCGCGGTGGCTTCCTCTGGTTTGGCGGCAGTCGCCAATACGGGGATGCCGGCAGCATCCATGTGCAAGCCAGCCATATCCATGGCGACATCGTGATCGAATTGCCCGAGGACTATGACGGCGACGCCCCGTTACTCAGGATCGATGCAGACAGTCGCGTGGACGGCCGGGTGCGGGTGGATGCCCGCGTCGAACTGGAAATCGCCGATGAAGATCGCATCGGCGGTGTTGAGCGAATCTAAGCGCGTACCGATCGGGAGGGGGAACGATGAGAAGGGTCATTTATCCGGGGCTCTGCCTGTCACTCCTGCTGTTGCTAACGGCCTGCGCCAATGGTCATCAGCCCTCGCCCTATCAGGCAGCCATGGAACAGGCCTATGCCCCGGACCAGCCGGGGGCGACGGCCGTGGTATCCCGCGAGGGGGAAATCCTCTTTCAGGGTGCCGCCGGCCTGGCCCATATGGAATTGGGGTTGCCGCTGGAAGCCGAGCATCGACTGCGCCTTGCCTCGGTTAGCAAGCAATACACCGCGGCCGCCATCCTCAAGCTTGCCGATGAGGGCAAGCTGGCCCTGGATGACCCGCTGGAGCGCTTCCTTCCGGACTATCCCCAGGGCGAGGTCACCGTCCACCAGCTCCTCAATCACAGCTCCGGGATTGCCAGCTATACCAGCATCCCCGGTTACATGATGGATGAGCGTATCCGTCGGGACCTGGGTACCCACGATCTGATCCAGGTCTTCGCCGATCGTGAGCCGGACTTCGAGCCCGGCGAAGACTGGCTCTACAACAATTCCGGTTACGTCCTCCTCGGTGCCATCATCGAGGAGATCAGCGGCAAGCCGTGGCATGAGTACATTCGCGAGGCCCTGCTGAGCCCGGCCGGCATCAATGAGACCGGTTACTTCAGTCATGAGGAGATCGTGCCGGGCCGGGTCCCCGGCTATCAGGCCGGTGAGACGGTAAGCAACGCCCCCTGGATCAGCATGAGCCAGCCCCATGCCGCCGGTGCCCTTTATGGCTCGGCCATGGATGTCGATCGCTGGCAGCGGCGCCTGCACGGGGGCGAGCTGCTTTCCGACGAGCATTACCAGGCCATGATCCGCGCCGACGAAATCGCCACCGGCGTGGTCAACGGTGATGACTACGGCTACGGCCTGATCCTGGGGGAATGGCGGGACCAGGACCTGATCCATCACGGTGGTGGGATTCACGGCTTCAATACCTACGCCATGTATCTGCCCGAATCGGCACTGTCGGTGGTGGTGTTGAGCAACCATGCCGGCCATGAACCCGCACCCGCGATCATGGCTCGGCGACTGGCCGCCATCGCCCTGGGTGAGCCCTACCCGGTAGAGAAGGAACGAATCCAGGTGGACCCGGACCGGCTCGACGAGCTGGTGGGCACCTATGAGATTGAGGAAGGCGTGATTCGCACCCTGCGTGTGGACGAGGAGGGCCGTCTTATCAGTCAACGCCAGGGCGGCCGCGCCTTCCCGGTGGAAGCGGTCAGCCCGGATCGTTTCGTCTTCGCCACCAGCCTGAGCTATTTCGATGTCGAGCGGGATGGAGACGGCCAGGTCGTCGCCCTGCGATTCCATCAACAGGGTGCGCCCGACTATGAGCGGGCGGAAAAGGTCAGCGACGACATCCTTGAGCCCGAGGCCATTGAACTGGACGAGGCGCAGATGGAACGGCTGACCGGCCTCTACCAGATTCAACCCGGCTTCACTTTGCGTGTGTTCATTCATGACGGTGGGCTTCACGCCCAGGCCACCGGTCAGGGGCCGGTGCCCTTGGAAGCCACCACCCCCAGCCGCCTGCGCAATCAGCAATTCGGTCTGGAGCTGGTCTTCGATCTGCCCGAACACGGCCCCGCCGATAGCCTCACCCTCCATCAGGCCGGCCAGGAGATTCCGGCCCCGCGAATCGAGGAGTGAGGAAGCGCTGACCCATTCATTCGAGGCCCGGATCAGAAAAACCTTACAGACCAAGCCAAGAACTTCCGGCGGCAGCGCCGCGGCTGAATTGGCAAGCTGAGTCCCCGCGAATCGCAGAACAACAAAGGGGGACAGGATGCGACTGGCGACGGTACACAGCCGTGCCTCGGTGGGGGTCGAGGCGCCGGCAGTGCGGGTGGAGGTACATATCGCGCGGGGACTGCCGTCCCTGTCCATCGTGGGGCTGCCGGAGGCCGCGGTGCGCGAAAGCCGGGACCGGGTGCGGGCGGCGATTGCCAATGCCGAGTTCGAATTCCCGCGTCGGCGCGTGATTGTCAATCTGGCCCCGGCCGATCTGCCCAAGGAAGGGGCCCGCTTTGATCTCGCCATCGCCCTTGGCATCCTCGCCGCGGCGGGCGAGATTCCCGAGGCCGCCATCGAAAAGCGCTGCTTTCTCGGCGAGCTGTCCCTGTCCGGCGAGCTCCGCCCCGTGGGCGGCATCCTGCCCGCCGCCTGTGCCGCCGGCGAGGCCGGCCAGCAGTTGATCGTGCCCGAGGACAACGGCCCCGAAGCGGCCCTGGCCGCGGCCAGCGACAGTCGTGTCGCTGACAGCCTGCTGACGGTGAGCAATGCCCTGATACGCGACAGCGAGCTGCCCCGAGCACGGCGCGCCTCGACGGTCACCCGCACCGGGCTGCCTGACCTTGCCGACGTCCGCGGCCAGCACCAGGCCCGCCGCGCCCTGGAAGTGGCCGCCGCCGGCGGCCATTCCCTGCTCTTCATCGGCCCGCCCGGCACCGGCAAGAGCATGCTGGCCTCGCGCCTGCCGGGCATCCTGCCGCCCATGAGTGACGCCGAAGCCCTGTCCTCGGCGGCAGTGGCCTCGGTCAGCGGGGAAGGCCTGGACCCGGCGCGCTGGAAGCAACGCCCTTTTCGCTGCCCGCACCACACCTGTTCGGGGGTGGCCCTGGTGGGTGGCGGCTCCACGCCCCGGCCCGGTGAGATCAGTTTGGCCCACCATGGGGTGCTATTCCTGGACGAATTGCCGGAGTTCGACCGCAAGGTGCTGGAAGTGCTGCGCGAGCCCATTGAAAGCGGTGAGATCCACATCTCCCGGGCCGCCCGCCGCGCCACTTTCCCGGCCCGTTTCCAGCTGGTGGCGGCCATGAATCCCTGCCCCTGCGGCTATCTCGGCGATCCGAAAATGGCCTGCCGCTGCACCGAGGAGCAGGTGATCCGCTACCGCAACAAGATATCCGGGCCCCTGCTCGACCGCATCGACCTGCAGGTGAGCGTACCCCGCCCCGACCGGAAACTGCTGCGCCCGGACGCGCCTCCGGGCGAATCCAGTCTCGCCGTACGCCAACGGGTGATGGCCGCCCGCGAGCGCCAGCATCATCGCCAGGGTGTGACCAACGCCGCCCTGGACAGCAAGGGCATCGCGGCCCACTGCCGCCCGGACGAAGCCGGCGGGCGTCTGCTGGAAAACGCCATGGATCGCTTCGCCCTCTCCGGTCGCGCCTACCACCGCATCCTGCGCCTGGCCCGCACCCTGGCCGACCTTGAGGACAGCGACGCCATCACCGCCACCCACGTGGGCGAGGCCATCCAATACCGCAGTCTTGAGCGTGACAGTCGGGAAGGGCAGGTGCTGGGTGCATGAGCCAAGCAATGGCTCGTGTCGGGTGCTGGCTCAGCCCCCTGGCAGGCCGTCGGTATGGCGGATGTCGTAATGGGTCACATCGGTGGGCATTTCCACCAGGAAGTCCTGTTCCTTCTGGTAGTAGCGGGCGCGGTCGACCTTGCCACCGGTGAAGGCCTCGATCGCTTCGCGGCTGTCCCAGACGGTGAGGATGACGATCTCGCTGCGGTTGTTGGGCAGGTCCCGGGTCATCACCATCACCCCGTGATTGCCCTTGAGTCCGGTGTGGGCCTTGATCCCGGTCTTCTCCATATAGGCCAGGTATTCGTCGCGTTTGCTGGTGGGGGTGACACCACGCCATTCCCGAAGAATCATTCGCGCTCTCCTTCAACTGTTGAGCCTTCGTCATTCCAGCTTAGCATTATCGGGGCAGATGCAAAGAATCGCCTCAGGCCCTATGCTGTAGGCTTTCCGATTCACCAAGAAAACCAGATTATCCTGTGAGGGGCGAGCAATGTTGAAGGGGCTGGAGGAAAGACTGGGCCTGAAAATGATCCCGGCGGTGTTTTACACCTCGGCCATTCTGGCGATTGTCTTCGTGGCAATTG
>NZ_SLKM01000168.1:0-11322 GCF_007134575.1 Natronospira sp. | reverse complement strand
GGGGTTGTTCGTCTCATCCCTGAGACTCACCCTCCGCTTCGCTCCGGGCTTCGCGCTACCGCGCTTCGCGACAAATCGTTCCGGACGATTTGTTCGAGTCCCTGGCGGCCCACCATTAAGCTGAAACGGCTCACCCAGCCCGGGTGGGCCGTTTTTTGTTGAGATGCTCTCTCTTGGGCCAGGGACTCAAACCCCTTTCATCCCATCAAAGCCCGATGGCGAACAGGCCAAGACAAAGTACCAGGCCGGCCAGGGGGATGATGACGGTCAGGGCGCCCACCGGGGCGTAGGCGGCGGCGTGGGTTTCCTTGCAGATGGCGCGGATGGTGGTTACCACGTAGCCGTTATGGGGCAGGGAATCCAGGGCGCCGGAGGAGATCGCGACGGTGCGGTGGAGCTGGTCGGGGTCCACGCCCTGGTCGATGTAGTGCTGTCCCAGAATGGGCAGGGCAATGGCCTGGCCACCCGAGGCGGAGCCGGTCAAGGCGGCGATCACCGAGACCGCCAGGGCGGCGGTGGCCAGTCCCGCGCCGGGGATGCCGGTAACCCAGTCCACGGCGGACTCGAAGGCCGGCGAAACTCGGGCCACGGAGCCGAAGCCCACCACGGCCGAGGTATTGCCGATGGCAATGAGCGCGCCCACGCCGCCGTCGGTCAGGGCCTGTCCCGGGGCCTTGAGGAAACGGGGATTGGTCAGGGCCGCGCCGATGCAACCAGAGAGCAGGGCCAGAATCAGGGCCGAGGTGCCCAGGG
This sequence comes from Natronospira sp., assembly GCF_007134575.1. Classification (NCBI taxonomy): domain Bacteria; kingdom Pseudomonadati; phylum Pseudomonadota; class Gammaproteobacteria; order Natronospirales; family Natronospiraceae; genus Natronospira; species Natronospira sp. Next base: position 10,569 of record NZ_SLKM01000168.1, on the reverse strand, counting down.
CATCGTGGGTGGTAAAGGAGATGCCCAGCACCAGGCTGAGAGGAATGATGGCCAGGGCCGGGTGGGGGAGATTGTCCCGGCGGGTGGCGGTATCCTCCTCGCGGGCCTCGAACTTCTCTCCCCGGGCCACTGCGCGTTTGAGCATCCAGGTCAGCCACCAGTAACCGGTCGTGGCCATGAAGATGGCCACGATCAGGCTGGCCTCCCAGGCGGCCAGGGGGCTGGTCCCCAGGTGCTCCACCGGAATCCAGTTCTGGATCTCGGGGGAGCCGGCAGACGTCATGGTGAAGGTGACCGAACCGAAGGCCAGGGTGGCGGGAATGAATCGTCGGGGCAGGTCAGCCTCCCGGAACAGGCTCACCGCCATGGGGTAGACTGAGAAAGCCACCACGAAAAGGCTGACGCCACCGTAGGTGAGCACGGCGCAGGCCAGCACCACCGCCAGGGCCGCACGCTTGGTTCCCAGATGATTGATGATCCAGTTGGCAACGCTTTCCGCGGAGCCCGAGGATTCCATCAGCTTGCCGAACAGGGACCCCAGCAGGAATACGAAGAACCAGGAAGCGATGAAGCCCGTGAAGCCGTCCATGTACTGGCTGACCAGGTCCATGCCCTCGGTCTCGGCCAGGGGTGGCAGCAGGGGCAGGCCGCTGGTGAGAGCGACGATCAGGGCGCAGAGGGGCGTGGCCACGAACAGGCTTAGCCCGCGCATGGTGAGAAAGATCAATAGCGCCAGCGCGCCCAGCAAACCGATGACACTCAGCATCCCATGACTCCCGCACAGGGTGACTTCACCGGGGTCCCCCCGGTCGCTTCACGGAAGTCATGGTCGTTTGACTGCTGCCTGCGGCGAAACTGTACCAAAGTACAAGTTACACCCGGGTGCCTGCCTTCTAGGCTCCATTAGTGCCAGACAGTCTTGCAGGGGCAAAAGCCGCTGCACCCGAGTGAGTGAACTTGAGGAGTCCCCATGGATATCAAGCGACTTTCCGCATGGAGCCTGGTCAGCCTCCTGTTTCTGGTCCCTGCTCCGATTCTTGCCGATACGGCGGATGCGGAGCAGGACGAGGAGCAGGCTCAGCAGCGAGGTGCCGACGAGGAGGCCCGTGACCTGGGTCGCGTTGCGGTGACCACCCGTCGGGTTGAAGAGACCATCCAGGAAGTACCGGTGGCAGTGACCGCCTTCAGCAGTGAAGATCTGCGTGATCTTCAGGCGGTACAGCTGGACGATATTCAAGCCGCCGTGCCCAACGTCAATATTGCCCAGGGCCGGGCGTCGGCGAGTAGTGTCAACGCCTTCATCCGTGGCATTGGTCAGCCGGATGCCCTGCAGACCTTTGATCCGGGGGTGGGCATCTACGTGGACGATGTCTACATGTCCCGCATCCAGGGGGCTTTGTTCAATCTTTTTGACGTGGAGCGGGTCGAAGTACTCCGTGGGCCTCAGGGCACCCTTTATGGTCGTAACTCACCGGCAGGGGCAATCAAGATCATCACCCGCACGCCCGGCGAAGTGAATGAAGCCATTGCCGAGCTGGGAGTTGGTGACTATGGCCGCTACAACGGCCAGTTCTATGTTGGCGGAGGTCTGGGCAACGACTGGGGCATGTCCCTGTCAGGCCTTGTGACCGGCATGGATGGCTATGTGGAAGATCCGGTCTTCGGTGGTGAGTTCAATGATGACGATAGTCAGGCCCTGCGTGCCAAGCTGCATTACGATCCGGCAGCGGATTTCAACCTCACCCTCAGTTGGGACTATACCCGTCAGCGGGCGGCCGCCACGCTGGGCCAACAGCAGGAAGACCTGATTCAGGTGGATCTGGCCACCGGCGAGAGCACTGTTCTCCTGCCCGCGCCGGAAGAAGAGTTCAACTTCCGCACCTCCACCAACCTGCATCCCGGACAGGGTCAGGACCTGGATCATTGGGGGCTGAGTGCCCGCTGGGAGCTGGGCCTGAATGAACACTGGCGAATGAAGGGGATCAGCGCCTATCGAGAGCTGGACACCGACTTCTGGCTCGATTTCGATAATTCCCGATTCTCCGTGACCGAAGCGCTGGTGGCCCTGGATCAGTCCCAGTTCAGCCAGGAGTTCCAGTTCCACTATGACGGCGGCAATGACTTCCGGGCTGTCACCGGTGTCTATTACATGCAGGAAGACGTGCCTTCCTATCAGGAAGCCATTGCCAATGATGCCTTTACCTTTGCCGGTGCACCGGTGGATTTTCTGCGCACCATTGAAGATGACCTGAGCACGACCAGCTACGCCGTATTTGCACAGGGGACCTGGGATTTGGCCGAGCGCTGGCAGCTTTCCGCCGGGGCTCGCTACACCCGCGATGAGAAAGAGTACTTCCGCACCACATCTACCTTCTCGAACTTTGATTTTCTGGAAGGCACATTCGCCTTCGAGGACAAGGACAGCTGGTCGGAAGTCACGCCCTCGCTCAGCGTCCGTTATGACATTGATGAAAACATGATGGCCTACGGCTCCCTGAGCCGCGGTTACAAGGCGGGCGGTTTCAATGGCCGTGCCAATGCGCCAACGGATACCAGTGCATTTGATCCGGAGATCGTGGATACCTTCGAGCTGGGTCTCAAGGCGACCTTCCTGGATGGACGCCTGCTCACCAACTGGGCGGTGTTCCGCAGCGACTATCAGGATTTCCAGGCTCGGGTGGCCGAGGATATCGACCAGTTCCCGGTCATCAACGCGGGTGAACTGCGTATTGACGGTCTGGAGCTGGAAGCATTGGCCCAGGTCGGCGACGATACCCGTCTATCCATGCAGTTGGGCCTGCTGGACGCTCGCTACAAGGAGTTCTTTGATCTCCGTTTTGACGATGCCGACCGCTCGGATGACGAGGTGCCCTTCTCCCCGGACGTCACATTCCGTTTTGGGGTCCTGCATGACTTCCATCTGGGCAATGGCGGCACCCTGACCCTGAGTGGCGATGCCCAGTATCGTGATGAGACGGCCCTGAGCGTGGATAATCAGCCGGGCCTGTTCCAGGATGACTACTGGCTGTTCAATTCCCAGCTGCGCTATCTCACCCCCGATGCCCGTTGGGAAGTGGCAGCCAGTGTCCGTAACCTCACCGATGAAGTGTACAAGGTGGATGCCCAGGAGTTCTCCAGCGTGGGTAATATCCAGGGCGCCTTCTTTGGCGCACCTCGCCACTGGATGCTCTCCCTGCGTCACTACTACTGATCCCGGCGTGGATCCGGAGACGGCCCCGCACTCGCGGGGCCGTTTTCCGTCGGGTATTCTGATGCCATGCATGTTTCAGGCTTGAGTTCATGACCCAGACGGTCACCATTGCCACCCTGATTCTGGCCGGCCTGGCCTGGCTGGGGCTGCTGTTTGCGGTGGCCTTGCTGGGAGAACGCCCCAGCCGCCTTTGGCATCGAATCTGGCCGACTGTCTACGTGCTCTCTCTGGCGGTTTACTGCACCGCCTGGACCTTTTACGGCACTACCACCCAGGCGGCCGAATCCGGCTGGCCCATACCGCCTACCTTCATCGGCACCATCCTGCTGTTTCTGTTTGGCTGGCCATTCTTGCGTCGCCTGGTACGCCTGAGCAAACAGCACAACAGCACCAGCATTGCCGACTTCATTGCCAGTCGATTCGGAAAGAGTTCGGCTCTGGCTGCGGCAGTGACGGCTGTGGCCCTGATCGGCCTGGTTCCCTACATCGCTCTGCAGCTCAAGGCGGTTGCCATGAGTTTCAGCGCCTTGAGTGTAGGCGAGGTCGGGGGAGGGGAGCCGCCGGCCTGGCAGGACCTGGCCTTTTACGTGGCGATCCTGATGGCCGTGTTCGGCATGATCTTCGGGACCCGATGGGCGGCGGCCACCGCACACAATCGCGGTCTGGTATTCGCCATGGGCTTCGAGTCCCTGTTCAAGCTGGCCGCCATGCTGGCCCTGGGTGGCTTCGTCGTCTTTGTGCTGTTTTCAGGGCCCGCGGACCTTCTTGCCAGTACACCCAGGCCAGAGTTTCAAAACCTGGACAGCTTCCTGACCCTGATGCTGCTCGGTGCCCTGGCCATGTTCACCTTGCCGCATCAGTTCCACATCGGGATTGTCGAGTGCCGTGATCCCGAGCACATGCGAACGGCACGCTGGCTCTTCCCGCTGTTTCTGATCCTTATCAGCCTGCCCATCCTGCCCCTGGCCCGGGCGGGCGGCGAACTGCTGGGGCCGGCGGGAGTGCCGCCCGATCTCTATGTCTTGCAACTGCCGATGATGGAAGGGCAGACGGGGCTGGCCCTGTTCGCTTTCCTGGGGGGGCTGAGCGCGGCAACCGGCATGGTGATCTTGGCCAGCCTGACCCTGTCGATCATGATCGGTAACCACTGGCTGACACCGGCCTTGTTGCGGGGAACCGGCGGCCGTCGCGGCGAGTTGCCCATCTCGGTGCGTACACAGCGCCGGCTTGGGATACTCGTGGTTCTGCTGCTGGCCTACGGCTACAGCCGGGCCCTTGGTGTGGCAGAGCCCCTGGGGGAGATCGGCGCCCTGTCCTTTTCGGGCCTGGCCCAGTTGGCACCGGCGGTGGTGCTCGCTGTTTATCGTCCCGGATTGCCGGAGCGCGCCATCCTGGCCGGTCTGGCAGCGGGGATCGTGGTCTGGACCTATGTGTTGCTGGTGCCCCTGGCGGTTTCGGCTCTCGGCTTGCCCACTGCCTGGTTGTCCGACGGCCCGCTGGGCCTGGCCTGGCTATCGCCAGAGGGCTTTTTCGGTTTGGGCCAACTGGATGTGCTGGCCCGCGCCGTTGCCACCAGTCTGGCGGTCAATCTGGCCTTTATCTTCCTGTTATTGCGTTTGCTGGGGCCAGGGCAGGCGCCGGCCGCCCCCACCAACCAGATTGACCCGGATACCCTGGAGACCATTGCCCGGCGTTTCCTGGGCAGGGAGCGGGCAGTTCGTCTGCTCCACAATGGTGGTGAGGGTCGCCAGTTGGAACGAGCCGTCGAGCATGAGCTGTCTGCCATGGTGGGCGCCGCATCGGCGCGGCTGTTGCTTGATGCAGCCCGCCAGCGGGCCCCGGCACCGCTGGACACTGTCGCCGACATGGTGGGCGAGGCCTCGGCCCGCGCGCGCTTCAGTCGCGAGGTTCTGTCAGGGGCCCTGGAAAACATGAGTCAGGGCGTTTGCGTGGTGGACGATCGCCTAAGGCTGGTGGCCTGGAATCGGGCCTATCTGGATCTGTTCGATTATCCCCCCGAGTTGATTCGCGTGGGCCGCCCGGTGGCGGATCTGCTTGAGCACAATGCCCGCACCGGGCTACTGGCGGCCGGGGATAGCAAGGGTGCCATCGAGCGACGCCTGGCCCATATGCGCAGCGGTTCCCGCTACCGGGTGGAGCGCGCCTGGCCGGATGGTCGGATCATCGAAATTCGCGGCAACCCCATGCCCGGTAGCGGTTTTGTGGCCACCTTTACCGATGTCACGGCCTTTCGCCATACCGAGGAGGAACTGCGACGGATCAACGAGACCCTGGAGCAACGCGTGCAATCCCGTACCGCCGAACTGCAGCAGGCGATGACCGAGGCGGAGCGGGCCAATGAGGCCAAGACCCGATTTCTCGCCGCGGTCAGCCACGACCTGGTGCAACCGCTCAATGCCGCCCAATTGCTGACCCATTCTTTGGCGCAACGCATGAATGGCCAGGCGGAAGCGCGCAGTCTGCAGCAGATTGATGGGGCCCTGGGGGCCACCGAATCCCTGCTCAGCGGCTTGTTGGATATTTCCCGTCTGGATGCCGGGGGCTTGCGACCACGCATCAATGAGTTTCCCCTGAATGACCTGTTCAATCAGTTGGCTGGTGAGTTCTCCCTGATTGCCGGTGAACGGGGACTGGATTTGCGCTGTGTAAAGAGCCGGGTCTGGGTCCGCAGCGATGTCCAGATGCTTCGCCGGATCGTTCAGAACTTCCTGTCCAACGCCCTGCGCTATACCGAGCGGGGCCGAGTACTGATGGGATGTCGTCGTTATGGCGACGAGTTGCTTGTAGGTGTCTGGGATACCGGTCCGGGGATCGAGCCGGATTCCCGGCAGGTGATCTTCGAGGAGTTCAGGCGGCTGCAGGCCGAGGAAGCCGCGCCCGGGCTGGGACTGGGGCTGGCCATTTCCGAGCGCATGGCCAGGCTGCTGGGCCATGAGCTGGTGCTGGAGTCTGTGCCCGGTCGCGGCACTCTGTTCGGGGTCCGGGTCCCCCGGGCAGAGCCTGGAAGGCGCCAGGCGCGTCAGCCCAGCCGGATCGGTCGTGACCGGCTTCAGGGTCGGGTACTGGTGGTGGATAACGACCCGGCCATGCGCGCCTCCCTGGCGGGGCTGCTATCGGAATGGGGGTGCGAGGTCTACGAGGCTCGCGATGGCCGGACAGCGGCAGAGACCTGCGCGAATACCCTGCCGGATGTCCTGCTGCTGGACTACCATCTGGATAAAGGGGAAACCGGTCTTGCCGTACTGGAATCTCTGCGCCAGGAGCTGGGGCCCCTGCCAGCCGTTCTGATCAGTGCCGACCACGGTGCGTCTCTGCGTGAGGCAGCTGCCCAAGCCGGTTGTGAGCTCCTGCACAAACCCCTCAAGCCTTTGGCGCTGCGTTCGCTGTTGCGGCGCCTGCTGTCAGCCCGCTCTCAGTCCAGGGCCTCCGATTCCCGTCGGCGCTCGTAGCCTTGATCAATACTTAACTGACGGAAAGCGACCCCGGCCTGGGTCCGGTTACGGACATCCAGTTTCTGGAAGATGTCACTCATATGGGCCTTGACGGTGCGCTCCTGAATGCCAAGCTGATCCGCAATCTGCTTGTTGAGATAGCCCTCGGCAACCATTTGCAATACCCGGAACTGCTGGGGTGTCAGGCTGGCGATGCGGGCAGCCAGCTCCTCGTCACCGCCTGGCTCGGCAGCGACCGCTTCCTCCAGTCCCGGGGGGATCCATTCGCGACAGTTCATGATGGCCTCGATGGCCTCGGTCAGCTCCTCCAGGCCTGAGCTCTTTGGGATGAAGCCGGCAGCACCATGGTCCAGGGCCCGGCGGACTACCTGCGGGTGCTCGTTGCCGGAAACCACGACCACGGCCACGGAGGGATACTCACAGCGGATGGCGGCCAGGCCCGCCAGTCCCTGGCTGCCCGGCATGCGCAGGTCCAGCATGGCCAGGTCGGTGTCGGGATACTCCTGAAGACATGCATGGGCCTGGGGGAGATCATGGGCTTCAATGATTTCGGCTTCCGGCAGGCACTGGGCCAGCGCCTGGCTGAGCGCAGCCCGGAACAGGGGGTGATCATCGGCGATCAGTACACGCGGCATGGGTCTCCACTCTTGGCGCGGTCATTCAGGTTACCGTCCAACCGCCGTCCACGGTGATGGTCTGTCCCGTGATATTACGTGCTGCGGGACCGATCAGAAAATGGCAGATGCCCGCCAGCTCCTCGAAACTGATGAAAACGCCCTTGGGCATGGGCTTGAGCATGATTTCATCCACGACCTGCGATTTGGGGATGCCGTGGCTGCGGGCCTGGGATTCGATCTGCTGCTCCACCAGCGGTGTCTTCACATAGGTCGGGCAGATGGTGTTGATGGTGATGTCGGATTTCGCCGTCTCCAGTGCCACCACTTTCGACAGCCCAAGCAGACCATGCTTGGCGGCAACATAGGCGCTCTTGTAAGGACTGGCGACCAGTGAATGGATGGAGCCGATATTGATGATCCGCCCGAAATTTCGAGCCTCCATGCCGGGCAGAACCGCCCGCGTGACTCGCGCCGCGCCCACCAGCATGATCTGGATGAGTTGATCCCATTTGCTCATGGGGAAGTCCGCCAGTGCCGCCACATGCTGCAGACCGGCGTTGTTGATCAACACCTCCACCGGATCGGAGAGCTGGTCCAGGGCGGCGTTGACCGATTCATCACTGGCAACATCCATGGCCAGGGCCTCGGCCTTGCCGCCGGCATCCCGGATTGCCCGGGCAGTGGCTTCCGCGGCTTCCAGTGACAGGTCGCTGACCGTAATTTGGTCGCCCCTGGCGGCCAGGTCATGGGCGATGCCTGCGCCGATACCACTGCCCGCGCCCGTGATCAGTACATGTCGCTGAGCCATTGCTCTATGCTCCTTGTTGGCTGTATGAAAACGCTAGCACGTTCGGGCGATGACCGAACCTGTACCAAGGTCCAAGTCGGGCCGGGGTTTTAGGGCGTTAAGCTGTGCTGTATGGACTGATCACGACTGGGAGCGAATCTGATGACAGAGAGAACTGGCAGTAACAGTCTGGCAAGGCCCTGGCTGCTGTCCCTGGCTGTGTTGACTTGTCTGCCGCTTCTGCTGGCCTCATTGCTGGGCTGTGAACGGGAGCGGCCGGAGGAGTCGATGGGGCCGTCCTATCAGGCGCTGGGGGAGCTCAAGGTCACGCCTTACGAGGACCTGGTCTCGGCCGGTCTGGGCTGGCGCGGTCTCCAGTCCCGGGCCCCTGTTCCGGCCGAGCCTGAACAGGCCTCGCTTGAGGCCCGGCGTCGCCTCGCCATGCACGCCAACTGGACCTCGATCGTCGATGTGCAGGGCCCGGCACCCTTCGCCGATGACCCCCTGCCGCAGCTTGCCGGCGTGGAGTTTCATCAGTTCCTTCGTCTGGACGGCCATCGTCAGCCGGCACGCGTTCTGATGCAGTTGCCGGATTCATTCAATGCCGATACCCCCTGCCTGGTCGTGGCTCCGGCCTCCGGTTCCCGCGGGGTTTATGGTGCCATCGGCTTTGCGGGGCCATGGGCTCTATCGCGAGGCTGCGCCCTGGTCATGACTGACAAGGGGGCTGGTTCAGATCATTTCGATCTGGCCGCGGGCAAGGGCATCACCCTGGACGCCCAGGTTGCCGCACCCGGCGAGGAGCCGCTCGGCTTTGAGCCCGATAGCACGACGTCCAAGCCACTTGTGGCCATGCAGCATGCTCATTCCGGAGACCATCCCGAGGCCGATTGGGGTCAGTTCACCCTGGCCGCCATTGATCAGGCTCTGGTCTGGCTGGAGGAGGCCACCCCGGAGCATGAGGTGGATAGGGGGCAGGTGCGTGTTCTGGCCGCCGGGTTGTCCAATGCCGGCGGGGCGGTGCTGCGGGCCGCGGAAGAGGATGAGGCTGGTTGGATTGATGCGGTGCTGGCCGTGGCGCCCAACATCACTGTTGAGGGAGCGCCGCCACTTTACGATTACGCCACCCTGGCGGCCCTCTATCAGCCCTGTCTGTTGGCCGACCAGGATGCCCTGTCGGCGATGAGCCTGGCACAGCCGGGGCAGGCAGTGACAGGGCGCCAGGCCTGTGAGGCCCTGGCGGAGGCCGGTTGGCTGGAGCAGCCGGATCCGGCCGAGGCGGCCACTATCCTGCGGGATGCGGGTTTCACCGAGCAGGCCCTGAGTCAGTCGGCGATCAATGCCGCGTTTGGCCTCTTTCGCTCGGTCGCCGCCACCTATGCCTCCGCTTATCTCGCCCGCGGTGCTGGCGACATGCCCTGTGATTACCGCACGGCGTTGCTGGATGATGACCGCCGACCTCGCCTGGCCACGACGGTTGAACGCAATCTTTGGTGGTCATTGAGCCCCGGTATCGCCCCGGACGGGATGATCGAATTGCTGGACGGGGAAGGGCAGGATCCCATCGTCGGACTGGGGTGCTTGCGAGAACTGTGGACCGGCGATGATGAGGAAGCGACCGGACTGCGGGCGGCGGTGGCGGAAACTCTGGCCAGCGCCCGCTTGCCGGATGTGCCGGTGCTGATCCTGCATGGCGAGATGGACGGTCTGGTGCCGGCCGCCTTCAGCAGCCGCCCTTACGTGGAGGCAGCACTGGCTGCCGGTGCGGATCATCTGGTCTATCGCGAGATACCTCGGGCCCAGCATTTCGACGCCATGCTGGCCCTGCCGGGCATGCGATCACTGCACGGTCCCCTGATGCCCTACGCCCAGGCGGGCTTTGAGCGCTTGTGGCAGGTGCTGGATGGAGAGGCGGCGCTGGCGGCCCCCCTGGATCTGACGGGAGAGTATGAGGACGCGCTGCCGGAGGCGAAGCAGTGGCGGTAAGATTGGGATCGACCCGGGCGCCGCGGGTTCGCCGCGCCCGGGTGCCCCGAGCGATTATGAGTGATGGCCCTGAAAGGCCGGGGAGTTGGTGCGGAGAGTGACCTGACGAAAGATCTCCACCACCACCCGGTCCAGATCTTCCAGGATCTCGCTTTCCTCGAAGCGCAGGGTCTCCAGGCCGAAGCGGCGATAGCGTTGATCTTCCTCGTTTCCCCTGTCATCAGGTTCGACGTCGATCACCACCACCATGGCAGCCTCCGGACAGTAAAAGTCCACCCGGTTGCTGCCAAGAACCTGCCGGCGACGGAACAGGACCCCCAGTTGATGATGGCGGAGCCGCTTCCACAGCCGCTTGTCGGCGTCGCCCTGCGATTGAAGGCTGGCGAACAGCCTGCGGCCGCTCTGCGTGATTTCCCCTGCAGTCATCATTGTTTGCTCCCCGGTGCGGTTGACTGTTGCCGCCTATGATAGGAAGCGCCGAGCGAGCGCACAGCC
>NZ_SLKM01000281.1:0-2906 GCF_007134575.1 Natronospira sp. | reverse complement strand
TGTCCCAGAGGGTCTGATTACGACGAATGGGTCCATAACGACCGCCCAATTCCACTTCCGGGGCAACCCGGCGCGGTTCCTCTCGGACTTCCTCGCTGACTTCCGGTTCAGCTTCCGCTCGCGGTTCCGGACGCGGCTCAGGGCGGGGTTCCGGGCGTCGGGGCTCTTCCTCCCGTTCCGCCACGGGACGCTCGGGCTCGGCCGCTTCGCCGGGAGCAAAATCCGGCGGATCCAGCAGCAGAGTGTATTCCCGCAGCAGGCGGCCAGCGGCCCAGCGTGCTTCCACCAGGAAAGACACGAAGGGTTCACGGACGGGCTGCTCGGTACTGACCTGGATATAGGAATCCCGGCCGTCCCGAACCAGTTCGAAGCGGATACGAGCATGAAGCGCGCCGCGATCCAGGCCGTACCGTTCGAAATGCTCCGGCGAGGCCATCCGCACCTCAAGCGCGTCCAGCTCCTCCTCGGTGGGAGAAACCAGAGCGATGCGGGCATCCAGCGGCTGATTGAGGTGGGAACGCAGCTCCACATCCCCGAGGCCGAGAGCCAGGGAAGCAGGCGCCCAGATCAGGGCGAGCAGCAGCGCCGCGTAGGCCAGTCTTGATTTCATTCTCACTCCGTCACTCCCCGTTCACTCCGGCCACCTTTTGAGATACAGCAGCGACCCGGCATTACCGGACTGCTCATGGGCATGGAGCAAAGTCCTCACCAGTTTTCTCATGATAATGGGCTAAATATAGCTCACAAATAGTCTTTTACCAAAAGCTCGGCGATCTGAACACTGTTGAGTGCCGCACCCTTGCGGACATTATCCGCCACCACCCACAGATTCAGGCCGCTCTCGTGGGAAATATCTTCGCGGATTCTGCCCACATAGACGGGATCCTGATTGGCGGCCTCGGTCACCGCGGTGGGGTAGCCGGCGGGCTCACGGCGATCCAGAACTTCCACGCCCGGCGCCTTCTCCAGCAGGCGAGTGGCCTCTTCCGCGCTCAATTTTTCCCGGGTTTCGATATGAACGGCCTCACTGTGACCGAAAAACACCGGAATCCGCACGGCGGTGGGATTCACCTGGATGGCGGGATCGAGGATCTTCTGGGTCTCCCAGACCATCTTCATTTCTTCACGGGTGTAGCCATTGTCCTGGAAGGTGTCGATATGCGGAATGGCATTGAAGGCGATCTGCTTGGGCGAAATCTTGTTCTCAATCGGCTTGCCATTGAGCAGCTTGGCGGTCTGATCGGCCAACTCTTCCATGGCGGATTTGCCGCCACCGGACACGGCCTGGTAAGTGGCCACATTGATCCGCTTGATGGTCGCCGCGTCATGAAGGGGTTTGAGCGCCACCAGCATCTGAATGGTGGAGCAGTTGGGGTTGGCGATGATGCCACGATTGCGATACTCGGCAATCTTTTCCGGGTTCACCTCCGGAACCACCAGGGGGATGTCGTCTTCCAGGCGAAACTTGGAAGTGTTGTCGATCACCACGCAACCGGCTGCCGCCGCCTTGGGGGCGAACTGGGCGGAGATATCACCACCGGCGGAAAACAGGGCGACCTGGACCTTGGAGAAATCAAACTCGGCGAGATCCTCGACCGTGATCTCCTTGCCGGCATAACGAAGCTTCTTGCCCGCGGAACGGCTGCTGGCGAGGGGGTAGACCTTCCCCGCCGGAAACTGGCGCTGTTCCAGGATGGAAAGCATGGTCTCTCCAACCGCTCCGGTGGCGCCCACGACTGCAATGTCCACTTGCTTGCTCATTAGGATCTGACTCCCGTTGTCTGAAGGTTCGATGAATGTTGCGGCCCACCACCCGGCTCTCGCCCGGTGGGCAAGCCGAGCCAGGCGACCACCAGCCCCAGGCCCGCCAGCAAGCCGGCCAGCAGAAAAACCAGAACCCCATCGGTTCCGGCCCATAGATAGCCGGCACCAAGGCTGCCCACGGCACCCCCGGCACCAAAACTCAGGCTGCTGTATAAGGCCTGGCCCCGGCCTTGAAATGGCCCCCGGAAGAAGCGGTGAATGAAATGGACGGCGACGGCGTGATAAAGGCCGAAGCTGGCCATATGCAAGAGCTGGGCCGCGATCAATACCGGCATTTTATCAATAAATAGCGCGATCAGCAGCCAGCGCAGGGCAGTCAGGCCGAGAGCCACGACCATCAGGGTGCGGGGTCCGGCGTTTGCCAGCAGACGCGGCATGATCAGAAAAACGCCAATCTCGGCAACGACCCCCAGGGCCCAGAGCGCGCCAATGACCAGCCCCTGGTAGCCGGCATCCTGCAGATAAATGGTGAAAAAGCCGTAGTAGGGCCCATGACTGGCCTTGGCCAGGAAACAGGCCAGGAACAGGGAAATGACTTCGGGCCGGCGCATTATCGCGGCGATCCCGCCCGCGCTGGGCTGGGCGCGGCGGTCCGGACGCTCGGAGACGGCCAGGGTTGAAAACCACAGCAGGACCAAAAGCGCCCAGATGACCCAGGGCAGCAGGGCCTCGCCAAACTGATCCAAAAGCGGGCCCAGTACCACCACCGACGCAATGAACCCCACCGAGCCCCATAGGCGGATACGCCCGTATCGCTCCACCCGGGTGCCCAGATGGTTGAGGGTCAGGGCCTCGAACTGGGGCAAGGCGGCATTCCAGAAGAAACTGAAAGCCAGCATGACGGCCGCAATCCAGAGGTAACTGTCACCAGCGAGGATGCCCGCGAAACAGGCGGCGGCCATGAAAGCCGCCAGACGGATGATGGCAACCCGCCGCCCGCTCTGATCCGCGATCCACCCCCAGAGATAGGGAGCAATGATCTTGGTGCCCAGGAGGATGGCCATCAGCTCGCCAATCTGCGCGGGGCTGAACTCCAGCGAGCGCAGATAAGGCCCCCAATAAGGCACCAATCCGCCGAGCAC
>NZ_SLKM01000233.1:0-11390 GCF_007134575.1 Natronospira sp. | reverse complement strand
TTGTTGCCAGGCACCTACGAAAACGCCAGGCGGCGCCAGGCGGCGCCAGGCGGCGCCGGTTTTTTGGGGGGTTGGAGGGGGGATTCCGGTGCCAGGCGCACATCAGCCAGTTCACCCAGAGGGACGCGATCACCCGCAGCCGTGACTACCGGGGTGGCCCGCAGGCTCTCGAGGGACGTGAATTCGCTTTCCGGATCCAGCACCACCGACCGTCCGGCCACCCGCAGGCTGCCGGCGGGCAGAGTCTGATTGCGGGCCGCGATCTGCTGCCCGAGGGCAGCGGCGTCCAGGCCGGTCTGTTCGGCCACCGCATCATCCCAGGTGACCACGATGTTCTGGCCGGGATCGCCGATCAGCTCCACGCGCGAGATGTCCTTGATTCGATAAAGATCCCGCTTGAGCCGCTTCGCGGCCTGGCGCAGCTCGATCAGATCATCGCTGCCGGTCACCGCCAGGACGATGCCGTGGGCATCCATCTGCCGGTCATCCACCCGCGCCGGCTGGGCACCGTCTGGAAACTCCCGCTCAGCCCGGGCCACCGCCACCCGGATCCGGTCCCAGACCGCGTCGGTGTCATAGACATGCTCCTGCATGCCGATCATCACATGGGCAAAGCCCAGCCGGGCGGTGCCGATGATCTCCCCCAGGTCCGGGACCTGGGCCAGCTCCTCCTCGAGGGGGTTGAGAATCAGCCGTTCCACCTGCTCCGGATCGGCGCCCGGCCAGGGAATCTGAATATCGCCATAGCGATAGGGAAAGAAGGGGTCTTCCTGGCGATTCATTTCATTCCAGGCGAGCAAGCCCAGCACCGCCAGCATCACCACCAGGGTCATGATCAGCCGGCGCTGGCCCAGCAGGGCCAACAGCCCCCGGCGGGCGTTTTCCTTGAGGCCACTCACGGCAGCACCCTGACCGTGCCGCCTTCCACCAGGCGGTTCTGACCGGCCACCACGACCCTGTCGCCAACCGCCAGGCCGGCCGCGTCGGCGGGGTCGATGCCAATCCAGTCACCGCGGAGCCGCCCGGGGCGGATCCGGACCGGTTCCACCGACAACTGCTCGCCATCTTCGACCAGTCGCCAGACATAGGGGGCATGGCCGCCGGGATCCACCACCGCCGGCAGGGGCAGTTCCAGGCCACCGGCCGGGCGCCGGCCAAGATGAACCTGCACCACCTGACCGGCTGCCAAACTCGGCTCATCCGTCGCGACCACGGCGGTGGTCATATCCTGGCTGCCATCGCCGATGCGGCGCAGACGGCCTTCAAACTCGCCGCCCTGCAGCGGCCGACTCAGGCGCACCGCCTCGTCCCGCTCCAGCCAGTCCAGCAGGGCGGCGGGCAGTCGAATCTCCACCTCCAGACCGTCCACACCGGCCAGGCGCATGACCGGCTGACCGGCTGCCAGGAAATCTCCCGGTTCGGCCAACACCGCCACCACCCGCCCGTCGAAGGGCGCGCGCAATTGCAGCTCGGCTTCCTGGGCCTGGGCCTCGGCGAGGGCCGCCTCGGCTTGGCCCCGCGCTTCCCGCGTTGCGGCCAGACGGGACTCAAGCTGGTCCACCCGCTCCTCGGAAATCAGCTCCCGCTCCAGCAGCGCCTGGGCCCGCGACAGATCCCGCTCCAACTGAGCGATCTCGGCGGCCACTTCCTCGACCCGGCCCCGGGCCGCGGCCGCCGCAGGCGCCAGCGCCGGGTTGTGCAGGCTGGCCAGGACCTCACCCCGGGTCACCCGGTCGCCTTCCGCCACCCGGCGCGAGGCCAGGCTGCCCGGGTGCAGAAAGGCCGGGCTGGCCCGGTCCACGGACCGCAGCACGCCGGGGAACCGCTGCCACTCCAGGCCCGGTGCCTCACGGATCTGGGCCACTCGCACCGTCGGGGCGCTATCTGTTGTCGCTTCCGCTGCCGAGTCGACGGAAGTGTCGCAGGCGACCAGCCAGGCGCCCAGCATCAGCAGTAAGCCGCTGCCACCCAAGCGAAAAAGCCCCCAATTCGACATGGCAAACCTCCCCAGCGGGTTCGGCCCGCTCTTGTTCGACACGGTGATTAACTGGTCGACCGGTCAATGTTCGCTCCCAAAAAAACGCGAACCACCGCTCGCCGTATCCTTTCACTGTCGGGGCAGTAGCCCCTCCAGAAACAGCTTCAGAAAGTCCTCGAGAAAATCCTCGTCCGAGCCCATGCCCGGCCAATGCCCGTGATGGCATTTGGCCTCGAACCATTGGCTGCAGGTCATGACGAATGTCGCCACCACATGGGTCGGATTCACATCGGCGCGGAAGAAACCGGCGTCCTGGGCCTGGCGGATGCGTTCGGCCCCCAGCCCCACCAGGGCCTGATCCATCTCCGAGCACTCGGCATCTCCCTCCAGATGGGTCCAGGCAAACAACCTGACCACTTCGGGATGGTCTTTGAGAAAGCGGAAATAGGCCTCAACCGAGTCCTTCAGCAGGGTCGGGTCCGGCGTATCCGCCGCTTCCAGCATCGTCATCTGTTCCTGAAAATACTGGGTAAAGGCGGTTTCCTTGACCGCCTCCCAGAGCGCAGCCTTGCTGCCAAAATGGTGGTGAATCAGGCTCTTGGTCACCCCCGCGGCCTTGGCAATGGCACTCGTGGACACCGCCGAGACCCCGTCCCGGACGAACAGGGACGTGGCCGCCGCCAGGATCGTCTCCCGCGTCAGCTCCGGATCTCTTGTCTGAACCGCTTCATTCATGGGCGCAGTCTGCCATTAACTGGCCGACCGGTCAATTGGCGGGAGGGGGTGTGACTGTGCCCCGGTGCTGGCGAACGCCGTACCGCTGAATTAATCTCCTACGCAACCCTTGGAACAGGACAGGAAGCAGACATGATTCCGATTATCGTACTGCTCGGCTGTGCTCTCCTGATCGGGGCCCTGTCGCTGCCCATGATTCGAGGCTGGGTGCCGCCCAACGGCCTCTATGGCTTTCGCACCCCTGCAACGCTGGCGAGTGAGGCGCTCTGGTATCCGGCGAACCGTTATGCCGGCTGGCAGATGCTGTATGCCGCCATCGCCCAGTTGCTGGGTGTGCTCGCCTTGTTTCTCTTGGCCGATGGGCTTCCGGAGCCGGTGATTCTGCTCGCCGGGCTTGTCCTGCTCACGGTGACCTTGTTGGTGGCCGTTGTTCGCTCATTTCGGTATCTGAATCGTCTGCAGGAAGACAGGGACCGCACCTGAGGGTGATTGCTGGCGCGCGGGCAGGGCAAGTGTCAGCGTCTGGAACGTGCCGAGTGCAGGGCAATGGAATGTTGCCCTGGGGTCATTCCATTGGCCAGATGCCATAGGCGATCACCAGCAAGCCCGCTATGGACAGGCCAGTATTCATCAGCCGCAGGAAGCTTGCCTTGCCCTTGTTCATCTCGAATCCAGGCTCGTTGGCTTGCCCCGCCGTTATTTCCATGCTTGTGCTGGCCGGGCGTTTGCGGATGGCATCGAAC
The DNA here is from genome assembly GCF_007134575.1 of Natronospira sp. Lineage (NCBI taxonomy): Bacteria > Pseudomonadati > Pseudomonadota > Gammaproteobacteria > Natronospirales > Natronospiraceae > Natronospira > Natronospira sp. The sequence continues at coordinate 7,934 of NZ_SLKM01000233.1, read as the reverse complement.
AGCATGCCGAGGCTACTGATCAGTTCGCTGACTGACGGCTGATAGAGCATGCAAGTGGAGCTTCCTTCAGTCCAGGGGACGACTGAAGCGCTCACCCAGCTGTTCCATCTCCGCATCCAGGTTCTCATCTACTTCCGCCTGGCTGCTTTCCAGCCGGTGGTAGGCGGTGGGTAGCTGGATGCGGAACTCGACGCCGGTGAGGTCCAGGGGCTCGAAGCTGAGGGTGGGCTGCTTGCGCTTGGCCTGGTAAGTGATCCACCAGTGGGGGCGGTCGGGGTGTTGTGGATCCTGGCGGGTCTGCTTGCCCCGGTTTTCGAAGCCTTCCAGCACTTGGGTTTCCCCGTCCCGGCTGCCGGCGATCTCAATGCGCTGGATCGGTGCCGGCAGGGTCCATTGCTGCTTCGGAGCCGGCTCGGTCTCCGCCTCCGTTCCTTGTTCTGATTCGGACTGCGGCAAACAACGAGGCCGGCCACCCTCGCTGCATTCAACAGTGACCGCTTTCGTCAGCACCTCGTCATTATCAAGGTGAAGGCGCAGTTCGTACTCGGTCTCCGGGGTATGGATGTTGTTGACCTCGATACGGCCCTCATAGCCCTTGACGATCTCATTGACGAAATAAAGGCCCAGGCCCCGACCGTGATGCTCGCGGCTGCGGCGGGTGGAATAGCCAAGCTGGAACAGCCGGGCGTGGTCGTCTTCGCTGATCTGCGGGCCACGGTTATAGACACGGAACACGGCCTGGTCGTCAATCTCCTCGAGCTGAAAGGCGATCGTCGGAGCGCCGGACTTGCCCCGTCGTTTCCGGGAAAAGTACTGGGCGTTTTTCAAAAGATTGTCCAGCAACAGCACCAGATGGTTCTCATTGCCCAACAGCACTCCGACGGGCTCCAGCGCTACGTACCAGTCGCCGTCCTCCAGTCGATAGACTTCGTTGCCCTCGGGTCGCGGGGGTGGATCGGGCCGGACCAGGCTCATTGCCCGCCAGGCGGCCAGGCGTGGGTCATAGGTGGGTTCAAAGGGCAGGACGTCGGCGGCCTCGGCGTCCAGTTCCTGCTGGTAATAGTGTTCCTCGCACTCGCACAGGAGATTGCCGATATGCAGGGCAAGATTATCGGCGGTGGACAGATCGAGCAGGTCCCAGAGATAACGCATGGCATCCAGGGCGGCCTGGTAGTCGGCGGCCGGGTCTTGCGGGCCTGCAGTGTCTTGCTTGCCGGCCGTGTTGGTCTCCCCCTGTTGCCGACGGGCCTGTTCGGCCGCCTGCTGAAGGGCGGTTTGGACCTTGTCGAAACTGATCACCCCATTGTGACGTACTTCCCGGGCGATGCTTTTGAAATGCAGGAATTTCTCGTCGTACTCGATGTATTCGAGCAGCTTGTCACTGATGAAAAGCTTGAGCTTGTCGGCGTGACCGGAATAGGTGTGTGCCTTGAGCTGAAGTTCCCGGATTCGTTGCCAGGCGGTATCCAGTTGCTCGTTGAGCCGTGCCACGTCCTGTTTCTGCAGGGCGAAGCGGTGCTGAAAGCGGCGAAGATCAAAGACCAGAAGCAGCGCAAAGATCCCCGCCACGGTCAGGGCCATGGTCTCGCCAAACCAGTCCGTGGGCAGGGCGTAGCCGGCGACCAGTTCGGGGCTGGCATAGAAAAGGAAGTAGGCCACGGTGAACAGCGCCCCCAGGGCGCTGGGCCAGGGAAAGCGGGCCCAGCGGATACGCACCCGCGGTGCGCGGGTGTCCGGATGGGGCCGAGCCGGCTGTGGCTTGTGCTCACTCATGATGCGCGGCTGACCTTTTTCCAGCAGTAGGCCCCTTTATCACCGAAGGTCACGATCCCTTCGCCCGCCTTGCAGATATCGAGAAACGCACCTTGGCCCCCCATGGCCTGGTCGAAGGCCAGACGCAGGGTGCGGATATGTTGGCGGTAGCTGGCATAGGAAAAACGCTCGCTGTCCACATCCAGCTTGTCCGCCATCACGGCCGTGGGCAGGGGCCGGGGCGAAGCCTCGACCAGAAAGCGCAAAATCTTTCTGGGCATGGGCGCAAGCGGGCGCTTGGGGTTGGTCGGGTTCATGAGCTTGGTGCCCCGCCAGTAGACTTCCCAGCTCACCGTATCGATGGCCAGATCCCCGCTTTCCAGGCGCTCGCCCGCCTGGCGGGGCACGGTCTGTCGCATGCCCGCCTCCCTCAGCACGGCGCGAATCCGCCAGACCAGGACCGATTCCACATTGCGTTGGTGCTTGGCGATGAAATCCCGGGCCCCGGTGCCTTCGAAGGCTTCTTGTTCGATGCCGGTGCCGGCGTGCTCGGAAAGAAAGATCAGGGGCACATCCGGCCACTTGCGCTGCAGGGCCCGGGAGACGGAAAAACCGGCCGCGTCATTGCCGTTCATGTGGGCGTCGATCAGGGCCACGTCTGGCCGTGCCGCGTCATCAGCCCGTTTGATGTGCTGGCAGGCGGCCTCAGCGAACTTGAACACTTCAAGCTCGGTCGGCGCCTCGTCAAAAGACTCGGCCTCCAGTACCGGACCGAACTTGTCCACCCAGTGGGTCCTGTCTTCCACCCAGAAGATTCTCGCCATGACCAATCCGGGGTTATCAGGGTGCCTTCGAGTCTAGCACGGACTTCTCAGCAGGCTCCGTGGCGAGGACGCGGGCATATCGGGGTCCGCCAGCAGGAGGCTGGTGAGAAATCCGGGCTAACACGGACCCGTTCACAGATTTTTCACCAGTGCCCCCGAGACTGTCGGTGAAGCGGTTCCACCGGGAGCCGCCGTGTGTGAAACCGGAAAGACGGGGTGACGACTATGTTGACCGATATCTTGTATGTCTGGTCAGACTCGCCGGCAGTGTCGGTGGGGGTCTGGCTGGTGATTGCCATGGTGCTGCTGTATTTCGGGCGGCCCCATGCCCATCAACTGCTGCGCAATACCGGGCGCGCAGTGAATGGCGCCATGCGCCTGGCGGCGAAGAGTATTCGTCAGCTGGAGGAGCGGGTATCCGAGCGCAACCGGGATGTCTTGTTGGCCCAGGGCCGGGAAGAGACCGAAAAGGCCATTGAACGGGAGTTCGCCCGGGTCAATGCCGTGGTGGAGCGGGACCTGGGGGAATACCCCAATCTGCACCGCAAGCTCTCCGATGTATTGCAGAAAGTGGAGGCCGATTACCATGCCTCCACCGCCGAGGCGCCCCTGCCGCCGGCCTGGGCCGAGGTGACCCAGACCATTGAGGCCCTGCCCAAGACGGCGGATCCTTCAGTGGCCAAGGTGCTGGAGAACATCCGGTCCACGGTGGCCAACTCCCACCGAGAAACCCTCAAGGCCCACCAGAAGAATGTGGCCGAGCGTCACCGGATCCTGCATGCCATGCAGCCGGAACTTCGCAAGCTCAATGCCAGCATGGCGAAAGTGGAAAAGTCGGTGGCCAGCCTGGAAGAGCAGTCCAGGGCCATTGATCGCCACATGGCCAACTACGAGAGCATCCGCAAGGGTGAGAACCGGGCCGTGCATGCCCTGGCTTCCTCGTCCCTGACCCAGTTCTTCATCGCCACCATCGTGCTGATCATTGCCGCCTTTGGGGGCCTGATCAATTTTCACCTGATTGCTCTGCCCATGTCGGAGATGGTGGGCGGCGCCAGCTACGTGGGCGCGGTGCGGGTCTCGGATATTGCCGCGTTGGTGATCATTCTGCTGGAGATTTCCATGGGGATCTTTCTGCTGGAATCGCTGAGGGTCACCCGCCTGTTCCCCATGATCGGGCGCATGGATGATCGCATGCGCAAGCGCATGGCCATTGCCGCCTTCACGCTCCTGTTCATCTTCGCGGCCATCGAATCCTCACTGGCCTATATGCGCGATCTGCTGGCCCAGGACCGGGAAGCCCTGACCCAGACCCTGGCCGGGGCCGAGGTGGCCGAGGCCCAGTTTCGCTGGATTCCCTCGGTGGCGCAGTTGATGCTGGGCTTCTTCCTGCCATTCGCATTGGCCTTCGTGGCCATCCCCCTGGAGGCCTTCATGAACTCCATGCGCACGGTGCTGGGTCTGGTGGCCCTGGGTTTGTTGCGCCTGCTGCGCCTGGTGGTGCGCACGGTGGGCAGTGTCGCCAATCACGCCAGCAAGGTCATGGTGAGTCTTTATGACCTGTTCGTGATGGTGCCGCTGGGTATCGAGCGCCTGATTCGTCAGGGCAGCAATGGCGTCAAGGAGCAGGTCAGCGCCCGCCGTCAACAACGGGATTCAGGCAAGGGCGGTCGCAAGAGCAAGGGCGCCCAGACCGAGCCTGGACTCAAGCCGCGGGAGGTATGAGTGATGAAACGAATCCTGCAATCAATGACGATGGCTGTAACCCTGGTCGCCGCTCTGTCTCTGGCGGGCTGCGGCGAGGCACAGAACCGAAATCAGGCGGTCTTCATTCTCATCGACATCCATGGTGACTATGCCGCCGAGATGGAGCGGGCGAGGGATCTGACCAACTATGTGCTGGGACAGTTGACCAGTGGTGATTCCATCGCCATTGCCTTTATCGACAACTCCAGCTTCACCGAGCGCAACTACATCGCCCGGACGAAGTTTGATCACCGTCCCAGCGTGGCCACCCAGCAAAAACGCATCGTGCGTTCGGAACTGGATGCCTTCATGGAGCGTTTCAGCGTGCCCAGCGCCCACAGCGACATCACCGGCGGCGTCCTTTTGGCAAGTGATTTCCTCCGGGAAAGCGGGGCGGGACGCAAGACCCTCTTCATGGTTTCGGACCTGGAGGAGGACCTCATGCCCGGCATGGACCGGGACATGCCCCTGGGTCTGGAGGGGGTGGAAGTGGTCGCGGTCAACGTCACCCGCCGCGCTACCGATAACTTCGACCCCCGCGCCTATCAGCGTCGTCTGGCCCAGTGGGAGGCCCGGGTGGAGGACAGCGGCGGCACCTGGCGTGTCGCCAACGACCTCTCCCGCCTGCAGGAGCTGGCCGTCCTGCGCTAGTGGGCATTCCGTTGCCCACACCCAACACCGCCGGGATGTTTCCATCCCGGCGGTGTTTCGTTTCATGCGGCAGTAGTCAGCTAGGAAAACTCCGCCAATTGGCAGAAATTTGCGTAATGTCTACTATACTTCGGGATAAGCTGCCCAGGGGATAGGGCAGGTTCCATTGCCAGGGATGGGGGGAACACCCAATGGATGGGAGGACATGAGTATGCCAAGAGCCGGTCACTGGTTGCGCCGCGACACGCCCTCAAAGCGCGCGCTGCAAGTTGCCACCCTGTATGCGTTCCTGGCGGGCTTGTGGATAGCCTTCTCCGATCAGGCGCTCGCAAGAATCATTGATGATTCAGCGACCATGGCCTGGGCGCAGACGCTGAAGGGCTGGTTTTTCGTGCTGGTCACAGCCAGCCTGCTGTTCATCCTGGTACACCGCGCCACCCGTGGTTTGTTGAGAGGCTATCGGGCGGCGGTGAATGCCACCCGTGATGAATTGACGGGTCTGGCCGGTCGGGCCGCCATCCGTGATCTGGGGCCGGCCGTATTGGCGCGCGCTGAGTGCATGGGGGAGCCTGCCGCCTTCATCATGCTCGATGTGGACCGCCTCAATCGTGTCAATGATGCGTTTGGGGTAGGTGCCGGCAATGCCATCCTCATGGGCATCGCACGGCGCCTGCAGCGACTGGGCCGGGCGGATCTCACCCTGGTCCGTCCCGGATCGGATGAGTTCCTGATCATGGTGGCACCGCCTTGCACCCCCGAGGCTGCCGAAGAGCTTGTGCGCGATATTCTGAGCCGGGTGAATCGGCCATATAGATTGGCGGGTGAGACAGTTCAGATCGGAGTTTGCGCCGGCATCGCCTGTTATCCCCGGGATGGTCAAACCGTCGATGAGCTGGTGCTGGCCGCGGACAAGGCCGTCTCGGCGGCTGAGCCTGGAAATGATATCGTGTTCTTCAAGCGGGCGGATGAGAAGGCGCGGCAACTGTTCAATATCGAGAATGCCCTTAACCATGCCCTGGAGAAGAAGCAGTTTCGCCTGTTCATGCAGCCGGTGGTTGACCTGGATACGGGCGCCATCCTTGGTGCGGAGGCCCTGATTCGCTGGGAGCACCCTCGATTGGGCCTCGTCTCTCCAGGGCACTTCATTCCCATGCTGGAGCACAATGGGGGCATTCATGATGTGGGGGCCTGGGTCTTGGAAGAAGCGATCCGGGGCCTGCATCAATGGCCAGACAGTGATGGCCTCCAAATCGGTGTGAATGTATCCCGGATTCAGCTGGAGACCCCGGACTTCCTGGATTACAGTGCCCAGTTGATGGACCGAGCGAACGGCCAGGCAGGCAGCTTGATTCTTGAAATGACCGAAAGCATGGCCATGCGGGATCCGGAGGTAATAATTTCTCGCCTTCGAGAACTCAAGACTCATGGTCATGACATGGCCATGGATGATTTTGGCACCGGTTACTCCAGTCTCGCCTACCTCAAACGCTTCCCCTTTGACTACATCAAGATAGATCGTGCCTTTGTCCGTGGTATACCCGATGATGTGGAAAACGATCTTCTCGTCCAGACCATGCGCGACATGACCAGTCGGCTCGGCAAGAGAACGGTTGCCGAAGGGGTCGAGACCCCCGAAGAGGCCAGGCGGCTCAAGCAGCTCGGCTTTCGGGGTGTTCAAGGCTATCTATTTGATCGCCCGATGCCCGCCGACGACTTTGGCGAGCTGTTGGTCAAGAAACATGAGTATCCTGTCTATGGTGAGGCTTCCAAGACTTCTCATTGAGGGCTTTTTTCCAGCGGTAGCTCCCAGGTAAAAGAAAAGAGCCTGCCACCTGAGGTAAGCAGGTGGCAGGCTCATTACTTCATGGTTGAATTTTTTCGATTTACTAAGGAACCTCTGATCAATTCAGTCCCGTCATGATCTCATATCAATGCAATGGCGGTGAGCGCAATCGCACTGTTCAGCTAGATATGTCTCTCAAAGAAACGGGGCCGGCAGAAGCCGGCCCCGTTTTCGTCATTAGAAGCCAGTCGGTTCAGTAGGCTTCGTCGTCGCTCTCTCCCTCGGGATAGAGCAGGGCTTCCACGGTGGCGCGGCCGAGGGGGTGGTAGCCGGGGCGGGCTTCTTCGTAGATGGCCTCGGCTTTTTCCCGGTCGGCTTCCACCAGGGCGCTGTAGAGGGGGCGCAGGAACTTCATGCGGCCCACTTCCAGCAGGAATTCGCGCACCCGTTCCATGGCCGGGCCATAGTCATTGCGAATGGCGATCTCCAGCCAGGCGGCGGCGATTTCATAGTTGGGCGAATGGGTGAGGTCGAAGGCCTCGTCCAGGGCATCCATGCGGGCCCGGGAGAGTTCCTCTGGCAGGTTGTTGAGGAAGTACACCCACTGCAGGGCATGCCAGTCATCGTTACGGAGGTCGCTGATGCCGATCTCGTCGTCCAGCCATTTGGCCTTCATGGCATCGACCCGCTCAAAGGCTTTCGAGCGGGGTTCCGGATAGCCCTCCGGCATGCCGGGCTCGTAGATCCACTCATCCACCCGTTCCACCGACATGATGTCTTCATTACCCTTGATCAGGTTCTCCAGCAGATGGTCGCGGAACTGCTCGGTGGTGATGGCCTGGAAGGCGAAACGCTGGAAATAGCCACGCAGGAAGTCGTCGGTCTTCTCGCGGCCAAACCGTTCCTCGATCTCGGTGATGAACAGCCGGCCCTTCTGATAGGGAATCAGGCTGAAGACTTCATCCGCTGACTGACCGGTGAGGTCAATGGCCAGTATCTGGCGTTCCGGGGGCAGGCTTGCCAGTGCCGACTGCAAACCCTGGTAGCCGATCACCGACTGCATGTCGGCCCGCTCCCGGTCATAGACGTCTTCCATGTTGCGGTATTCCATGTAGACGGTTACGCCCTCATTCAGCCACAGGTCACGCCAGGCGGCGTTGTTGACCAGATTGCCGGCCCAG
>NZ_SLKM01000008.1:0-11401 GCF_007134575.1 Natronospira sp. | reverse complement strand
AATAACACAATTTGGCAGTGACTTTACCCTGCTTTCTGCCGGTTTCCGATTCTGACAGTAGCCGGGGAGCGGGCAAGGCTCCGCTCCCCGGCCCCTAGCTGCCAGGGCACCTCTGCACAGAGGTTCCCTAATTGGAAGAAATGTACTTCTCCCGCCGGATATTCTGCACCGGAAAGCCCAGCTCTTTCAGCTTCAGAGCCGCCGTATCAATCATTTCCGGATTACCGCAGAGATAGGCAATATCCCGCTCCGGGTCCGGCTTGACCCGGTCGATCTGATCCTGGACGTAGCCCTGATAATGGAAAGCCGTGGGGGATTCCGGCATGACCCGGCTGAAGCAGGCATGGAAGTTGAATCCGGCATGCTTCTCGGCACACTGCTGAAAGTCCTCTCCGTAAAGCAGCTCTTCAGGATTACGCACGCCGAGAAACAGCTCCACGGAGAAATCTTCCAGGTCAATTCGTCGCTCCAGCTCCGGGAGCATGGCCCGATAAGGGGTCACCCCGGTGCCCGTGCCGATCAGCAGATAGCGGCAGGGCGAATCGTCACGCAATACGAAACGGCCAAAGGGCCCGACTGCATCCACGGCATCCCCCGGCTCCATGGCAAACAGACGCTCGGTAGCCCGCCCACCATCCACATGGGTGACCGCAATGGCAATGGACTGGCTGCTCTCTTCCGGAATGGACGCAATACTGTAGCTGCGCCGCAGCATCTGCTCTTCATGGGGCATGTGAAGGGTGACAAACTGCCCCGGCTGATAATCGATAAGCTCACCGTCGCGTCGGGTGAAAGTGAGCTCCCTGACCCGTGGCGTCACCATCCGGGCTGACTCCAGCACCAGTTCGAACTTGCGAATCGCCATGTAAACCGTCCCCTGTGGATGGGCAAGACAAAACCCGCGCGCCTGGCACGGACCGAAAAATGGTCCCATATGCTAACAAAGGCCGCGCCGGCTGGAGCGCGCCATTTGCCATGCCGAGCAATAATTCGCCTTCCCGGGTTTGACACGGGCAATCGATGGGCGTAAAAACAACGTGGTGCTATGAATTCATTCGTACAGTAATGCTCGTATCCTGAGCCATAAAGGGAGGCCAAGAGGGAGGCCATTATGTTAAAAATGCAACACTTTTCCGTTCTCGGACTGACCCTGCTGCTGAGTGTCCTGCTGGGCGCTTGCGCCGGCAACCACCTGCGCACCGTTGATCGTCAGGTTGTGGGTGTGGACGAGTTCCTCACTCACATCAATGCCCTGACCGAAGAGGTCATCGAAGCCGACGACGACGAATTCAGCGAAGACCAGGTCCAGAAGATTGCCCGCCTCAATGAACAGCTCAATCAGCGCCTGGCCGATGTAAGCGAGGTGGAAGAGCTCAGTGACAAGGAGCGGGATGAAATCTTCGCCATGAGCGAGGACTTTTATGCCACGGTATTCCCGGACCGGGAAGACACCCGGACCATCTGCCGCAATGAAGCGCCCACCGGCAGCCGAATTCCGGAAACCCGCTGCACCACCGTCAAGGACCGCCGCCAGGAAACCGAGCAGACTCAGGACCGGGTCCGTGAAATGCAGCACCGGCCGCAGCAGACCGGCGGCGACGGCTGAGTTTTCAGCTTTTGAAGCAAGGCGGGGACCGTGTCCCCGCCTTGCGCATTCTCCCAGCCTTTGCTTAACCTCCCCGCTTTAACTCACGGCCGTGACCGACTACTCTAAGCTCTTCGTCTTGGGCCACTAGCCTGAGGCATTGCCGTGGTTCACTGATGCAAGTGGCACCTGGCCCCTTCCAAACTGCCCGCGGAGGCCGACATGAATGCATTGAATGCGAGATCTGTTCTTCTTTCCGGTGTTTTCATCGGCCTGATTGGCTGTGCGGCGGGACCGGAGCCGGCCCGGGATGCCGAAGCCGTGCGAGCCGCCGTGGCGGAAGCCGCCGAAGGCGATCACCGTTCCGACGCCCATCGTGAGCGAAATGACGCTCGCAACCCGGTCGAGACCCTGGACTTTTTCGGTCTTGCCGCGGATCAGCATGTGGTCGAACTCTGGCCGGGTGGCGGCTGGTATACCGAGATCCTTGCTCCGGTGCTGGCCGAGCACGGCAAACTGACTGCCGCGAGCTTTGATACCGAGTCAGAAGTGGCCTATCAGGCCCGGCTGGGCAAAGCGTATCTGGAAAAGCTGGCGGAAGAACCCGACATCTACGGCAATGTGGAAGTGCTGCCCTTTGACCCGCCGAGAAAGACCCGCCTCGGGGAGCCCAACTCCGCCGATCTGGTGGTGACGTTCCGCAGCCTCCATGGCTGGGTCAACGACGAGGTGGCCGAGGAAGTCATGCGGGCGGCGCTGGAGGTACTACGCCCCGGCGGCAGCTTCGGCGTTGTTCAGCACCGGGCGCCGGCCGGTGAGGACCCCATGGAATGGGCGCAGCGTGGCTACGTCCCCGAGGAATATGTCATCCAGCTGGCCGAACGCGTGGGTTTTCGTTTTGTGGACAGCAGTGAGATCAATGCCAATCCACGGGATGAAAAGGACCATGATTTCGGCGTCTGGACCCTGCCCCCCAGCCTGCGCGCCTGCCGGGAAATGGACGAAGGCGCGGAACGGGATGACTGCATTGCCCATTTTCAGTCCATTGGCGAGTCCGACCGCATGACCCTGCGCTTCGTCAAACCGGATTGATCAAAGCGGCTGAACGGATGACAAACCCGGTGCCCGCGGCACCGGGTTTTTTATGGAGCGGCAATCAAAGCCCCTTGACCACATCCTGGATGACGGCGCGAAGGATCTGGCGGGTCTGATCGAAGCGCTCGTGTCGGGGACCGCCGGCGGGATCCAGTTCATTCATGTAGACCCGTTGCGCCATTTCGATCTGGACGGCATCAACCTGTTCCATGGCCCCGTAGTGGCGGGTGATATACCCCCCCTTGAAGGGATAGTTTCTCGCCACCCGCAGCCCGGCTGCCTCGAAGCCGGCCTCCAGACCACCAATCAGCCACTCATCACAGCTAACGCCCTCACCGTCGCCGAGGTAAATATCCTTGAGCAACTCGTCGTTGATCCGGGTGGGTGAGGACATGATGCTGTGGGCATCGATCAGTACCGCCCTGCCGAACTCCTCCCGGGTCTGTTCGAGAAGCTTCTGAAGCTGTTCATGGTAAGGGGCATGGTAAAGCTGCCGACGCCGTTCCACTTCGTCTTCATCGGGCTCATGGGTCCAGACAGGCTCGCCATGGAAGGTATGCAGGGGCACCAGGCCGGTTTCGAAGCGGCCCGGATAGAGTGGCCGATTCTCCGGCGGGCGGTTGAGATCAACCACAAAGCGGTTGTAGACCGCATGGATGGTGGTTATGCCGAGCTCCGGCAGAAAGTCATAGAGTTCATGCAAATGCCAGTCGGTGTTGGGTAGTTCATGCAGATCATCGCTGGCGAAGAAACGGGATATGCCCTCCGGCACCCGGGTGCCCGTATGGGGAATACTGACCACCACGGGCAATCGCTCGGTATTTGGCTCGCGGATCACATATGGGTTTTCTTGCTCGTTTTCACTCATTTTTCCTCCCCGTAAATCGACTTCACTACCCCGGCAAAGGCCTGCCGACGAGCATCCGAGTCAGGCAGCGCGCCCTGGCTGACCTGCTTGTGCCCGGCCACATAGACGTCGCGCACGGCGCCGCGCGCGCCCCCTATGAGCAGGGCATCCACCGCCGTATCCGGCCCATGACCGGCGACAGCGGGATGGTCTTCATCCACCACCACCAGGTCCGCGAACGCCCCGGACTGAATGGCTCCGCCGCCAGCCTCACCGTTGTAGCCGTGATCACCCAGGGCGGCGGCACCGGCTACCGCCATCTCGCTCCACATGGCCTGCCCGATACCGCGCTCGTCGGCCAGCAGCAAGCGCCGCTCCCGACGCAGACGTTGGCCGTATTCCAGCAAGCGCAACTCCTCCACCGCATCGATACGGCAATTGCTGTCGGAACCGATGGCCATCGACCCACCCTGCCGGCGAAACTCCGCCGCAGGAAACAGGCCGTCGCCCAGGTAGGCCTCGGTCAATGGGCAGATCACCACACGGGCATCGGCCGCCGTCACCCGCCGCAACTCATCCGGGCCGGCATGGGTGGCGTGGACCAGATTCCAGTGGCGGTCCAGTTCGACGTGATCGGCCAGGACGGTGACCGGCGACCGACCGTGTCGGGCCTGGCAGTCGGATACTTCGGCACGCTGCTCGGCAACGTGGATGTGGATGGGGATATCCGGGCCCAGTACGCCCCGGGCGCCGGCCACCAGATCCGCCAGCTCCTCGGGCGGGACCGCTCGCAGGCTATGGGGTGCGATACCTGGTGACAGATCCTTGAGCTTGCTCAGCAGCTCGAGGAAATCATCCAGGTGTCGATGCACGAAGCGACGCTGGCCCTCGCCAGGCTCGCGATCGAATCCGCCCTTGCGGTAATAGACCGGCAGCAGTTTCAGGCCAATGCCCACATTGTCGGCCGCTTCGGCCACCGCGCGCGCCATCTCCTCGCCCGCGCTGCCGTCGGGCAGGTGATGCAGATAATGAAACTCGGCCACCCGGGTGAAGCCGCCCATCAACATTTCCGCGAACGCCTGCTCGGCAATGATGCGCATCTGCTCGGGGGTGACCACCGAGGCCAGGCGGTACATGTGGTCCCGCCAGCTCCAGAAGGAATCCTGCCCCGCCGGGACCTCCCCGAAACCGCTCATCGCGCGCTGAAAGGCATGGCTGTGGGCATTGGGCATGCCCGGCAGGGCCAGCCAGCCGTCATAATCCAGGGGCCCGCGAGCGGCATCCAGCACATCCAGGGCCTGAATTCGGCCTGCCGAGCTGACGACAACCGCGCAGTCGTTTACCATCCCTTCCGGCGTCAGCACATGCCGAAAGGTGAGTCGCTGAGTCATTGCCTACTCCACTGCCAGTTCAAATGGGGCCGAAGCGTGTACGACCTGATCATTCGCAACGCGAGAGTATATCCAATGGACGGCACCCTTCGTCAGGGCGGCTTTGACAGCATCGCCGTCCAGGACGGACGAATCGCCGCCCTGGGCGTGGACAAGGATGCCGTCGCCCTGGAGACGGTGGATGCCGACGGCCGGGTCCTGATGCCGGGCCTGATCGACTGCCACACCCACGTCCTCTACGCCGGCCATCGCATGGACGAACATGCCCGCAAGCTGGAGGGCGCCAGCTACGAGGAGATCGCCCGCAGTGGCGGCGGCATTCTGTCCACGGTGCGTGCCGTGCGCGAGGCGGACGAGGAGCGCCTGGTGCGGGAGAGCCTGCCCCGGGTATCCGCCCTGCTGGCCGAAGGGGTGACCACGGTCGAAGCCAAGAGCGGCTATGGCCTGGACACTGAAAACGAGCTCAAGATGCTGCGGGCCATCCGCCATCTTGACCGGGAGACCCCGGTCCACCTCTCTCCCACGTTCCTGGGCGCCCATTCCATTCCGGCCGACCGCTCCCGGGAAGATTACATGGACGAGCTGGTCGAGAAGACCCTGCCGGCGGTGATCGAGCAGCAACTGGCCGAGACCTGTGACATCTACGTGGAACGCATCGCCTTTACCGTGGCTGACATGGAGCGGCTGTTCGCTGCGGCCCGAGACGGCGGGCTGCGCCTGCGCGCCCATACCGACCAGCTCTCCAACATGCAGGCCACCCGGCGCGCCGCCGAGCTCGGAGCCCTGTCCTGCGATCACCTGGAATACACCGAAGAAGCCGATATCCGCGCCATGGCCGAGCACGGGACCGCCGCCGTGCTGCTCCCGGGGGCCTTTTATTTCCTGCGGGAAACCAAATTGCCGCCGATTGCCGGCTTTCGGAAGGCCGGCGTGCCGATGGCGGTTTCCACCGACATCAACCCGGGCAGCTCTCCGGTGGTCAGCCTGCAGGCGGCCATGCACATGGCTGCCATCTTCTTCGGCCTGACCGCCGAGGAAATCCTGCTGGGCGTGACCAGCAATGCGGCCGCCGCCATGGGCGAGGCCGAAGACCGGGGCAGCATCGAGGTGGGCAAAGTGGCCGATCTCACCCTCTGGGACATCCCCGGGCCGGAATTTCTCATCTATCAACTGGGCGGCATCCGCCCGGACCGAACCTACATCGGAGGTCATCCCGCGTGAGCGAACAAGCCCTGATTCTTGACGGCGAAAGCCTGACTCTGGATGCCCTGCGGGACTGGGAAGCCACGCCCCGTCCCGCTGCCCTGGCAGAGAGCGCCCGTGAACGCATGCAGCAATCCGTGGCTGCGGTCGAGCGGGTCATTGACCAGGAACGGGTCAGCTATGGCATCAACACCGGCTTCGGGGCCCTGGCCCGCAAGCGGATCTCCCGCGACCAGGTGGTGCAGCTTCAATACAACCTGGTGCGCAGCCACGCCTGCGGCGTGGGCGAGGCCCTGGCCCCCAATGCCACCCGTCGGCTGATGCTGCTCAAGGCCAATGCCTTGGCCGTTGGCCATTCCGGCATCCGCCCGGAAGTGGTGGAAACCCTGCTGGCGCTGCTCAATGCTGATGTGCTGCCCCTGATCCCCGAGCGCGGTTCCGTGGGCGCTTCCGGGGATCTGGCGCCTTTGGCCCACCTCACACTGGCACTGATCGGCGAAGGCGAGGCCCTCCACCAGGGTGAAGTGCTGGAAGGCCGCGATGTGCTGGCAGCGGTGGACCGGGAGCCGGTGGTGCTGCAAGCCAAGGAGGGCCTGGCCCTGCTCAACGGCACCCAACTGTCGGCAAGTCTGGCCATCGAGGGCCTGTTCCGCCTGGAGCGGCTCTGGGATGCGGCCATCGCCGCCGGTGCCCTGAGCGTGGAGGGGCTGGCCGGCAGTTACAGCCCCTTTGATCCGCGACTGCACGCGGTCCGGCGCATGCCCGGGCAGATCGCCGCTGCCGAAGCCCTGCGCGGCTGGCTCAGTGACAGCGAGATCCGCGAGAACCACCGCAACTGCAGCCGGGTCCAGGACCCCTATGCCCTGCGCTGCATGCCCCAGGTCATGGGTGCGGCACGGGACACCCTGGACCATGCCCGGCGCATACTCGAGTGTGAACTCAACGGCGTCTCCGACAATCCCCTGATCTTCGATGACGAAGTGATCTCCGGCGGCAACTTCCACGCCGAGCCCATTGCCATGGTGTCGGATTTTCTTGCCGTTGCCGGGGCCGAGATCGGCAGTATTTCCGAACGCCGAAGCGATTGCCTGGTTCGCGGAGTGAATCCGGACATGCCCCTGTTCCTGACCGAAGAGGCCGGGGTGGAAAGTGGTTTCATGATCGCCCACGTCACCGCCGCCGCCCTGTGCTCGGAGAACAAGACCCTGGCCCACCCAGCCTCGGTGGATTCCATCTCCACCTCCGCCGGCCAGGAGGACCATGTCAGCATGGCGCCTTGGGCCGGACTGAAGCTGGTCCAACTCTGCGAGAACCTGGCCCGCATTCTGGCCATTGAGCTGATGGCCGCGGCCCGGGCGGTGGAGCTGCAGGCGCCGCTCAAGACCACCCCGGAGCTGCAAAAACTGTTGAAGTGGTTGCGCGATATCTCACCGGCACACACCGGCGACCGCCGCATGGATCGGGATATCGAGGAACTTGCCGAGGCCTTGCTGGGTCTGCCTGAGTTCAAGTAGGA
Organism: Natronospira sp.; assembly: GCF_007134575.1. NCBI lineage: Bacteria > Pseudomonadati > Pseudomonadota > Gammaproteobacteria > Natronospirales > Natronospiraceae > Natronospira > Natronospira sp. The sequence goes on along the minus strand of NZ_SLKM01000008.1, from coordinate 3,764 downwards.
ATTCTCAGCCGGACCACATCTAGCGAAAAGGAATCGGCGAATGCGGTTTCCCAACAGGCGATGCCCGGCGGCAATGCTGACCGCCCTTTGCATCATGCCGGCCCTGACTCAGGCCCAGGTCACATCCGAGGAAAAGCCCACGGACGAAGCACTGGAGCTGGAACGCATCATCACCAGCACCAGCCGAGCCGAGCGGGCCCTGGCAAGGGAACCGGCCAGTGTGTCCCGGGTGGACGGGGTGGAGATCGAGCGGGTCGCCCACACCCATGTCAGTGAGCTGATGTACCGGGTGCCGGGAACCTGGGTCACCCGCAATAGCGGCCAGGAACACCTCACCGCGATTCGCTCCCCCGTGCTCACCGGGCCGGGGGCCTGCGGCGCCTTCCAATTCCTGGAAGACGGCATCCCCATCCGCGCGGCGGGTTTCTGCAACGTCAACGCCCTGTTCGAGGTCAACACCGAGCAGGCCGGGGCCGTGGAAGTCATCCGCGGGCCGGCCAATGCCCTGTACGGCTCCAACGCCCTGCACGGGACCATCAACGTCATCAGCCGCCGCCCCCTGGATCCACCGGCCCGCCAGGCCAGCCTCGAGGCCGGCCCGGACCGTTATTGGCGTGGCCAGGTCTCCGGTGGTGGCAGCCAGGGGAATACCGACTGGCGGGCCTCGGCGACGCTTACCGAGGACGGCGGCTGGCGGGATGACAGCGGCGTCAGTCAGCAGAAACTCAATACCCGGATTCAGCATCCCCTGGCCGGGGGCGAACTGAGCTGGTTGTTTGCCGGCAGCTGGCTGGACCAGGACACCGCCGGTTTTCTGGAAGGCTTCGAGGCCTATCGCCAACGCCCCACCGACAATGACAATCCGGAGGCCTTTCGCAAGGCCGAGGCCCAGCGGCTGGCAGCGCGCTGGGACCGGGGGCTGGCATCGGGCTGGGAGCTGGAAATCACGCCCTATCTGCGCCGCACCGACATGGACTTTCTCCAGCATTTCCTGCCCGGCCAGCCGCTGGAACAGAACAGCCAGGAAAGTCTTGGCCTGATGAATCGGCTGTCTTACCAGGGGGATCGCTGGTGGACCCAGGCCGGCATGGATCTGGAATACACCCGCAGTGCACTCAGCCAGTATCAGGACGGCGAAGTGGACGCCGACAATGATTTCCTGCGCGAAACACGGCCGCCGGGGGCCCACTACGATTATCGCGTCAGCGCCCAGCATGCCGCGGCCTACACCCAGGCCAGTCGCCAACTGGGCGAGCGCAGTACCCTGGAAGCCGGGGCCCGGCTGGAGTATCTCAACTACGACTACCGAAACCGCCTGGAACCGGGCAACCGGCGGGACGACGGCAGCGAGTGCGGCTTTGGCGGCTGTCTCTATACCCGCCCCGACGATCGCAGCGACAGCTTCACCACCACCACCCTGAATCTCGGTCTGACCCGGGAGCTGGGCCAGGACCAGGCGCTGTTTACTCGTCTCGCCCAGGGCTACCGGGCGCCCCAGGCGACCGAACTCTATCGCCTGCAGTCAGGCCAGACGGTGGCCGACCTGGATTCGGAGGAACTGGATTCGGTGGAAGCGGGGCTGCGCGGACGACTGGGCATCCTGCGCTATGAACTGGCCGCCTATTACATGGAGAAGGACAACTTCATCTTCCGTGATTCGGATGGCTTCAATGTCAGCGATGGGGCCACCCGCCACCGGGGGATTGAACTGGACCTGCGGCTGCCCCTGTCCACCGAGTGGTCCGTGGCGCTCAATGCCAGCCGCGCCCGCCATACCTGGGCCTTCGACCGGACCGATGGCGAGCCAATCGAGCGGGGTGATGAAATCAGCTCGGCACCCCGCGGGCTGGGCTCGGCCCGCCTGCTCTGGCAGCCCCATAATGGCCGGCAAATCGAGTTGGCCGCCAATTATGTGGGGAGTCATTACCTGGACAATGCCAATGAGCGCCGCTATCACGGACACACCGTTTTCAGCCTGAAGGCAAGCCAGGCGCTCCGGGAGGACTGGTGGCTGCATGCACGGGTACAAAACCTCAGCGACCGCCCCCACGCCGAGCGCGCGGATTTTGCCTTCGACGAATACCGCTATTTTCCGGGCCGGGACCGGAGCCTGTTCCTGGCACTGGAGTACCGTCGCTGAGCACCGGGGGAGTGGTCTGACCCGTCCAAGTCCGGTAATATTCCGGGTTTTATCATCACCAGAGCGCCGGAATGTCCCATCGTACCCGTCATTTGCCAGAAGCCCGTAACCCGGCTCACAAGCTGATCCGGGAAATGCGTTATCACGAGCCGTCTCGCCAGCTACTGGCCATGGCCTACATCCTGGTACTGGCCATCATGGCCGAGCCGGGCCTGGTCAGCCTCTACTGGGTAGGCTTCAGCATCGCCGGCCTGGGCATTCTGATTCGCCTGTGGGCCTCCGGCCACGTCAAGAAAAACAAGGAACTGGCCACCGACGGCCCCTACGCCTACGTCCGCCATCCGCTTTACGTGGGCAATATCCTGGTGCTGGTCGGCTTCTGCATTGCCTCCCAGCTTTGGTGGTCAATCCCGGTGATGATTGCCTTCCTGTGGTTTTACTACCCGCCCGCCATTTCCTATGAGGACCGCAAGCTGCACAAGCTCTTTGGTGAACAGTGGGAAAACTGGTCGCGGGATACCTATGCCCTGTGGCCGAAATTCAAGGGTCGGGGTTTTCGCTTCGGTGGCTGGTCCTTTCGCCAAAGCCTGATGGGCAACGGCGAACCCCTGCTGGTGGCCTACATGATCTACTGTGCCTGGCATCTGGTGGTCTTCTAAAGCCGCTTACATGCGCCCAACGGCTTTGACGGAATCGGAACAAGGAGAGCTTCTCTCCTGGACCCAGGCAGCCATTGAGTCGGGACAGCACAAGCTGTCCCGAGGATATCAGGGCCAGGTTCTCCTTTACCAGGACGGTGACCGGGCACTGGTGATCAAGGCACCCCCCCGTTCTCTCTATCGCTGGCTGTCGATCCGGATGCTGCGCCGGGAGGCGCGGGTCTATGAGCAGCTTGAGGGCATCGAGGGCATCCCGCGTTGTCTCGGCCTGCTGGGCGGTCGTTTCCTGGTGCTTGAGTACATTCCCGGCGACAGTCTGCGCCATGCCCAGATCCCCGACCCGGCGGACTTCTTCCAGCGCCTGCTGCGCATCATCCGCCGCATGCACGCTGCCGGGGTCGGGCACGCTGATCTGAAGCGCAAGGACAATATCCTGGTGGATGAGCAGGGCCGACCCTGGGTCATCGATTTTGGCGTGGCCACTCTGCGACGCCGGGGATGGCGACCGATCAATCGCTTCCTTTTCAATACCGCCCGCCGCTTTGACCTCAATGCCTGGGTCAAGCACAAATACCGCCGCCGCCTCGATCAGGTCGATGAGCGCGACCGGCGTTATCTGCATTACACCTGGATGGAACGCTGGGGACGCCGGATCAAGCAGTTCTGGCGCAAGCTCACCGGACCTCGGATTCGGGAACGGGACCGACGGTAGCTGCCGGGCTTCGACTGGGTTTTGACCGTCTGTTGTCGGTGACGGGGTGCATCCCGGCTTCGGTCCTGGTGCCATCCGGAGGCTCTTGGTCGCGAATAAATTCGCTCCTACGGTGCCTATAGCGTATGCCGAAACCGCCGTAGGAGCGGATTCATCCGCGATTTCCCCAGCCGAATCGAAGGCAATCTGCTCATCAATTCAAATTCGCCATCAGCGTGCACGGCCCAGGTGACCCCCGCCAAGGGTGAGCCTT
>NZ_SLKM01000148.1:0-32253 GCF_007134575.1 Natronospira sp. | reverse complement strand
GACATATAGCGGACAACGAGCACGTCGCTTCCTTCAACGACCTGACCCGCCAGGACGGAGGGCAAGGCTGGAGACCACTGATCACCATCGTTTGGCGTCTCGGGCGTCAGGGCCGTAATCGGGAGATTGTCTCCCGGCCCGGTCCCCACTGCCTCAAAACCTTCGATTCCCTGCATGAACCGGGTGAAAAAATCGTCTTCGCCATCGATATGCGAATAAAAATCGATGCGTTCGGGATTCGACATGCACCCCATGTGGCCGGCCATCCGCAGATCACTCGTCATATAATCGATTGCGAAGCGGCCACTTTCCTGAACGCGAGACATACTCTCGTTGAGGGTATAGGCACCCCGCATGCCCGAGAACAGCTGGATCACGCCAATCATCAATATGGTGCCGATAGCCACCGCGATCATCAGCTCAACCAGGGTCAGGCCGGCTTGGCTACGCAAGGTGCGCGGTTTGATTGCTCTAGAGTTGCGTCGCATAACGGAATTCCCGCCTCTGATCTTCCGCTGTCCAGTCCTGCTCGCCATCTACATCCTCCGGCCGGCGTTCATCCAACCAGCGAACCCGGACGATCACATTGCCCTGGCCATCCACCCTGACCCGGGCCTGCCCATCCGGCAAGGCATTGCGGAGATTGGTCCACCAATCCTGCAGATCCATCTCCACCGCCTGATTGGAATGCCCGCCCGGCGGATCGCCATAGCTGTCGATATTGTAGGCACCCTCAAGAGCTGCCTGACGATTCGCTCGCATGGAATCGACAATCTCGTAGCTCAAGATCGTGGCCTGGGAACGCAGGTAGGCGCTGTGGTTGTTCTGCAGACCGACTACCTGCAGGCTTGCCAAACCCAACAGGCCGATACTCAATATCAGCAGGGAGATGAGAATCTCCAGCATGCTGAAGCCTTCTTCCTTGCGAGAGGAGACTCGATCACGGAATGCGACGCAAAGATTCATGGATTGCACTCCTCGCGCGTAACGCTGGTCCGGCCGGTGCGATTGAGCCGGATTTGCCTGACCTGGTCCCCCGTACAATTTGGGATCCGATGCTCGATATTCAGGCTATCAGTGACCGCGCCATTACCGAGAAAGGTTACAAGGCTCTTCCCGTCATCTTCGATCATGTTGGGCTCACCGGTCGGCGCCGACCAGACCCGCAACACATTGCCATAATCGCCTGGCTCGCCTTCGATCAGGATCCAGCCGCTGGCCCAGTCATTGCCACTGCCTGCACAGGTATCTTCGTCGGTACTGCGGCAGAGGGTCACAAGCCCACCGCGGCGAATGGCCTCGGAACGGGCCATGGTCACGGCGGTAACGAAGTCGTTGACCTGCGCTGTGACGCGATTATTCTGGACCATGGCGATAAAGCTGGGCGTCGCCAGGGCAATCACGGTCGCCGCCACTGCCACGGTGATAATCAGTTCCAGCAATGTAAAGCCGTTTTGTTTCATGAGACCTACTCTATTCAATGGCCAGCGGTTTTCAGCACCTGCCTCAACGGGCGGGACGAAAATCCCGACAAGTGGGTCAACACTCCCACGGTCGCCGTCCGTCGGCGCTTGACGGCCCGTTTCGCGCGCCCGATCATTGCAGGCCCCTAAGCCCGCTACCGAGGAGACCGTGGTGCCTGATCGCGTCGAGAAACGCCTGTCCCGCCTGCGAAAACAAGGCTGCATCAGCTGCCTGCGAAATGGCCGTCACGGGATAGAAAAGGAAAGCCTCCGTGTCACCGGCGAGGGCCGGATCGCGCTGTCTCCCCACCCGAATTCCCTGGGTGCCGCGCTTACCCACCCCTACATTACCACGGACTACAGCGAGGCTCTGCTGGAATTCGTCACGCCCCCGTTTGCGGATGTCAGCGAAACCCTGGCCCATCTTCAGGATTTGCACAGCTTCACCGCCCGCGTCCTGGCCCGCCAGGAAGAGATGCTGTGGGCCACCAGCATGCCCTGCGCCATCGGCGGTGATGAGGGCATCCCCATTGCCGAGTACGGCCGTTCGAACGGTGGATGGATGCGCCATGTCTATCGGCGGGGTCTGGCCTATCGCTACGGGCGGGCGATGCAGGTGATCTCGGGCGTGCACTACAACTTCTCTCTGCCACAGCGATTCTGGCAGCTTTTTGCCAACTCCGATGATGCCGGGGTCTTGCGGAACCATCGTGACATCTATTATTTCGGTCTGATCCGCAACTTCCAGCGCTCCGGCTGGCTGATCCCCTTCCTGTTCGGTGCCTCACCGGCGGTGTGCAAGTCTTTCCTGCAAGGCCGCAGCAGTCACTTCGAGGAGTTCGACGACCACACCCTGTTCGAACCCTGGGGCACCGCGCTGCGGATGAGCGACATCGGTTACAAGAACAAGAACCAGGCCGGACTGGGCATTCCCTACAGCGACCTGGAGAGCTACACCCGCTCGCTTGAGCGGGCCACACGAACCCCGGACCCGGAATACGAGCGGGTCGGCACCAAGGACAATGGGCAATGGCGGCAGCTCAATTGCAACCTGCTGCAGATCGAGAACGAATACTACTCCTTCATCCGGCCCAAGCAGAATGCCCGGCCCGGGGAACGGCCGGTGACGGCCTTGCGTGAACGAGGGGTGGAATATATCGAGGTCCGTGCCCTGGACGTGAGTGCCTTCGACCCTTTGGGAGTAGACGAGAGCCAGCTCCGTTTCGTGGAGGCCTTTCTGATCTATTGCCTACTGCAGGAGAGCCCACCGCTGAGCGAGGAAGAAGAACGAGAGATCGACGTCAACCAGCAGCGAGTGGCCTGCCGGGGTCGCCAACCGGGGCTGGAGCTGCTCCGGGATGGTCAAGCGGTGCGCCTGAGCGAATGGACCCGGGAGATTCTGGACGGCATGATCGGGGTCTGTGAGCTGCTGGATGCCAATCACGGACAGGGCCGATACCAGGCGGCGCTCAAGGCCCAGCAAGACAAGCTGGCCAACCCCGATCTGACCCCGTCAGCGAGGATGCTGCGGGAGATGCGTGAACATGGGGAGGGCTTTTTCGACTATGCCCACCGTCTCAGCCGCCAGGCCATGGAACATCACCTGGCACAGCCCTTGAGCCGCGAACGGGAGGCGGAGCTGACACGCTTGGCGGAAGAGTCCCTGGCGGCTCAGGCCCGGCGAGAAGCCGAGGATGACGTGGATTTCGAAACCTACGTTCGGCGTTATTTCGAGACGGCGTGAAGAGTTCAGACATGAGCAAACCCACCCGGTCCGGAGCCTACCTTGGGTGGTGATCACCTGGGCCGTGCTAGCGGAGGGATTGGTTCAGTCTTATGCCTTGGTGCCATCCGGAGGCTTTTGATCGCGAATATATCCGCGATTTCAGCGGCCAAATCGAAGGCAATCAGCTCATCCCTTTGAAAGCATCCTCAGCGAGCACGGCCGAGGTGACCTCAACCAACGGTAGGCCTAGGTGGCGACAGGCCTTTCCAAAACTGTGTGAGCCAGGGTGAGGCAAGACCGATGGTCCGGTGGACCATCGCAGCTTGCCGAACGCCCGCAAAGGGATGTGCGGACTGGACCGGGAGGCGGAGCAGGAATGCGCAGCCTTCCGGGCGAACCCAGAGCCTACATGGATGTATTAACGGCGTTCTTGGAAAGGCCTGTCGCCACCTAGGCCGGAACGCCACCCGTCACCGACATCGAAGGGCACTAACCCAATCGAAGCCAGCCGCCGAAGCAACCCGAACAAACACCAACTCCCAAAAGCCTACTCCCGATCCCGCCGCCGACGAGGCGCGGAGCCGCGGCCTTCGACGGCGCTGAGGATGCCGCGGAAAATATTGACCTCGTTGCGGTCAGGCGTGGCGCGGGCAAAGAAGCGGCGGATGCGGCGCATCAACTGACGGGGATTGTTCGGGTCCAGAAAGCCAATCTCCAGCAAGACCTGCTCGAAGTGGTCGTAGAGCTGCTCCAGCTCCCCGGCCGTGGCGTAGGGCTGATTGCGACCGCCCGTTTCCGGCAAGGCGCCGTCAATGGCAGCCATGCGCAATTCGTAGCACATCACCTGAACCGCCGCGGCAATATTCAGTGAACTGTAGTCCGGATTGGCCGGGATATGCAGCAGGCGATGGCAGCGGTCCAGCTCCTCATTGGTCAGTCCGGTCCGCTCACGGCCAAACAGCAGCGCGGCCCTGGCCCCGTCGGGCAGGGCCATGACCTGATTCACCGCCTCCCGAGGCCCCACCGGCTCCGCGCCGAGGCGCCGGGTGCGGGCACTTGCGCCCACGACAAGCTCGCAATCGGCAATGGCCTCGTCCAGGCTGTCCACTATGCGGGCCCCGGCAAGCACATCGTCGGCACCGGAGGCCCGGGCGCGGGCCTCATCATCCGGGGGATGGCGGGGCGAGACCAGCACCAGATCGTGCAGGCCCATGGTTTTCATGGCCCGGGCGGCCGAACCGATATTGCCGGGATGCGTGGTTCCCACCAGTACGATGCGCGTATTCAATTGCAAGCGTCTTTTCCTCTCAGCGACGGGAATACCGGGATGGCGGCGCGGCCTATGGTATCCTACCCGGCTTCCTGACCCCAGCAAGCCGTCCGATCTGGGGTATCAACAAGTCCAAGATGGAGGCCGGGAGCCCATGCACCCGTTTCTGAATATTGCCGTCCGTGCCGCTCGCAGCGCTGGCGACCAGATCATCCGCCGGATGGCGGACCGGGATTCCCTGAACGTGGCCAGCAAGAAGCGCAATGACTTCGTCAGCGAAGTGGACCATGAGGCGGAAGAGATCATCATCAACAGCATCCGCCGTCACCATCGGGACCATGCCTTTCTCGCCGAAGAGCGAGGCCAGGAAGGTGATTCGGACCATGTCTGGATCATCGATCCCCTGGACGGGACCACCAACTACCTCCACGGACTGCCGGTTTTTGCTGTCTCCATTGCTCACCAGTACAAGGGTCGGCTGGAGCACGGGGTCATCTACGATCCCATCCGACAGGAACTGTTCACCGCCAGCCGCGGCTCGGGGGCCTTCCTGGATGACCGGCGGATTCGTGTCTCCGGGCGCAAGGATCTGAACGGCGCCCTGATCGGCACCGGATTCCCCTTCACCGACCACCGCTATCTGGACGAGTACATGGCCATGTTCCGCGCCGTGGTCGAGAAAACCGCGGGCATCCGCCGGCCCGGGGCCGCCGCCATCGACCTGGCCTGGCTTGCAGCCGGGCGCATCGACGGCTTCTGGGAAATGGGCCTGAAGCCCTGGGACATGGCCGCCGGCGCCCTGCTCATCCGCGAGGCGGGTGGCATTGTCGGCACCCTCTCCGGCGGTACGGATTACCTCAAGACCGGCCACATCCTCGCCGGCAATCCCAAGGTCTTTGCCGCCCTCGGCCGCTTGATTCAACCGCATCTGCCGGCGGAGATGAAAAAGTAGTGCTGAGTGCTGAGTGCTGAGTGAAAAAAGCCCGGTTCCTGGCGGAACCGGGCTTTTTTTCTTTGCACTTCGTACTCAGAACTCAGTACTCGGTACTTGTCTTCACGGCTGGAAGGGCACGCTTTCCGTGTTCTCGTGATCCTCGCCTTCCTTCTTGGGCGGCAGGAGATCCTCGCGATTGAGATTGGTGACAATCAGGGTCGTACCGGCGATGTAAATGGATGAGTAAGTACCCACGATCACGCCGACAGTCAGGGCCAGGGCAAAGCCATAGATCACCTCGCCGCCGAAATTGAGCAGTGAGAGCAATACCAGCAGGGTGGTACCACTGGTCACCACGGTCCGTGAGAGCATTTGGTTGACGGAACGGTTGACCACATCAACCGCATCGGCCTTGCGCATCTTGGGGAAGTTCTCTCGCACGCGGTCGAAGAGCACGATGGTGTCATTGAGCGAGTAGCCAATCACCGCCAGGATGGCCGCCAGCACGCTGAGATCAAACTGGATCTGGGTCACGGAAAAGATGCCGAGCACGATAATGACATCATGAACCAGACAGGCAATGGCGCCCGGCGCCATCTTGTACTGGAAGCGGAAGGCGACATAGATCAGGATGCCAATGAGGGCAAACAGTACCGCCAGCGCACCCTGCTCCACCAGCTCGGCACCCACCTGAGGCCCAACGAACTCCACCCGGCGCATATCCACTTCCGGGTTCTGATCCCGCAGCACCGAAAGGACATGATCACTGACCATGGCCTGAGCCTCCACGGCATCATCGGCCTGCGGATCATCCACGCCCCCGGCTTCCGGTCCCAGACGAATGAGGATCTCCCGTTCGGTACCGAAGGTGGTGACCACGACTTCCTCGTAGCCGGCAGCCACCAGGGTTTCCCGAACAGTGGCAACGTCCTTGGCCTCGGGATAACCCACCTCAACGACGAAGCCGCCGGTGAAATCGATGCCGAAATTCAGCCCCTTGGTGGCCAGCGCCCCAATGGACAGCAGGATCAGCACAGCCGAGAGCACCAATGCGGGTATGCGCTTGCCACGGCCAACGAAATCGATCTTTGTGTCTTTCTTGATGATATCCATGACTGACCTCTAAATGGCGAGCGACTGCACTTTCCGGCCGCCGTAAATCAGATTGATCACGGCGCGGGTGCCCAGAATGGCAGTGAACATGGAGCAGATGATGCCCAGCGACAGTGTCACGGCGAAACCTGCAATGGGGCCGGTGCCGAAGCTGAACAAGACCACCGCCGCAATCAGGGTGGTGATGTTGGCATCGGCAATGGTCGAGAAGGCCTTCTCGTAACCGGCGTGGATCGCCGCCTGGGGTGTATTACCCGCTTTGATCTCCTCTCGTATTCGCTCGAAGATCAGCACATTGGCGTCCACCGCCATGCCCACGGTCAGCACGATCCCGGCGATGCCCGGCAGGGTCAGGGTGGCCTGCAAGGCAGATAGCAGCCCCACCACCATGACCAGGTTGAAGAACAGGGCGAGGTTGGCCACCAGACCGAAGACCTTGTAGTAGATCAGCATGAACAGAACCACCAGCAGGAAACCGAAGCTGATGGCCATGATCCCGGCCTGGATGTTATCGGCCCCGAGGCTGGCGCCCACGGTGCGCTCCTCGATGATATCCACCGGTGCAGCGAGGGCACCGGCCCGGAGCAACAGTGCCAGATTGCGGGCCATCTCGCTGCTTTCCAGATTGGTGATGCGGAAGCGGCTGCCCAGGGTGGTCTGGATGGTGGCGATACTGATGATCTCTTCCACCTCGGTGCTTTCGCGGACTTCCTCGCCGTTCTCGATGCGGGTCTCGGTGACTCGCTCCCGGAAGACCACCGCCATGCCACGCCCCACGTTCTGGCGGGTCACATCCGTCATGCGGCGACCACCCTGGGAATCAAGGGTCACATTGACCTGGGGCGCACCCGTTTCCGTGTCGAAGCCGGAACTGGCGCCGGTCAGCTGATCACCCGTGGCGATGACATCGCGCTTGGCCAATACGGGGAAGCCATCGCGATGCTGATACAACCGCGAGCCCACCGGCACACGCCCGGTTTCCTGGGCAAGATAGGGATCGTTGTCCTCGTCCACCAGACGGAATTCCAGCTGGGCCGTGGCCCCCAGGATGTCCTTGGCTCGGGTGGTGTCCTGGACACCCGGCAATTGAACCACGATGCGATCCGGGTTCTGGCGCTGCACCAGGGGCTCCGCCACACCCAGTTCGTCCACACGATTTCTCAGGGTGGTCCGGTTCTGCTCCAGGGCGTTGCGCTTGGCCTCTTCCAACTCATCGTCACTGATGCGGACGCGGATGGCGTCTTCCGCATCCATTGCCGTGACTTCCAGCTCGGGGAATTCACTGCGGATGCGGCGGATGGCCGACTCACGTTCCCCGGCGTCCCGCAGCCGCACCACGACGCCCTGATCCTCGTGCTCCGTGCCCGTGAAGCGCAGACGGGCATCTCGAAGCAGGTTGCGGACATTGCCGTCCACACGTTCCACCTCCTGCTCACGGACTGCGTCCATGTCCACCTGCAAGAGGAAGTGCACACCACCACGCAAATCCAGGCCCAGGTTCAGCGTCTTGAACCCCAGCTCCCGCATCCAGTCCGGCATGGCCGGCGCCTGATGAACCGCGACGACGAAATCCCGGCCCAGCTCGGCACGAAGTCTGAGCTGAACCCGATCCTGCTCATCGCTGTTGGCAAAGCGCAGCACAAGCTGGCCTTCCTCCATGCCATAGCGATGAGGCATGGGCTCATCGTATTCTTCCAGGATGGAGAGGATGCGCTCTACGGCCTGCTCGTTGAGTTCGGCCCGGTCGGTGCCGGAAACCTGAACCGAGGGATCCTCGCCAAACAGATTGGGCATGGCCAGGGCGCAGCCCACCGCCAGCACGACGACGACGAGCAGATTTTTCCAGGCGGGAAATTTATTGATCATGGCTTGCTGTCCGCATCGGCGACCGAGGCCGCATTACTTGTCTTCAAAAGTCCCGTTGGGCACCAGTGAGCCCACGGCGTGGCGCTGGATATACAGCTTCTGGCCGCCACCCACATTGAGGGTCACAAACTGGTCGTCGACCTTCTCGATCTTGCCGAGGATGCCGCCCTGGGTCACCACCTCATCGCCTTCCTTGAGACCGTCCACCATCTGGCGGTGTTCCTTCTGGCGCTTGGTCTGGGGACGGATTAGCAGAAAATAGAAAAGCACAATGATCAGGCCCATGAACATCAGGCTGACCCAGGGGTTGCCCTCGGCGGCGCCCGCCTCTTGGGCATAGGCACTGGCAATGAAGAAATCCATGTTTGAATCCTCGATTAAGTCACTTGAAAATTAGGGAATTTTTCGCCAGTCAGACGGGATTCTCCCGCAACGGCGGCACGGTTTTCCCCCGCTTCTCGTAGAAGTCCGCGACAAAATCCCCAAAGGTACCAGACTTGATCGCTTCCCGCATTCCCTGCATCAGTTTCTGGTAGTAGTGCAGATTGTGGATGGTATTGAGCCGGGCGGAGAGCACCTCACCGCATTTATCCAGGTGGCGGAGGTAGGCCCGGCTGTAATGGCGGCAGGTATAGCAGCCGCATTCCGGATCCAGCGGCCCGATATCATCCCGATGACGGGCATTGCGAATCTTGACGATGCCCTCGTGGGTGAACAGGAAACCGGTACGGGCATTGCGGGTCGGCATGACGCAGTCAAACATGTCGATACCCCGACGCACGCACTCCACCAGGTCTTCGGGGGTGCCCACACCCATGAGATAGCGGGGCCGGTCCGCCGGCAACAGCGGGTCCAGGGCATCCAGCACCCGGTCCCGTTCCTCCTTGGTCTCCCCCACCGACAGTCCGCCGACGGCGTAGCCGTCAAAGCCGATCTCCAGCAGACCTTCCAGGGAACGGGCCCGCAAATCCGGATACATGCCGCCCTGCACGATACCGAAGAGGGCGGCGGGGTTGTCGCCGTGGGCGGTCCTGGAGCGCCGGGCCCAGCGCAGCGACAGCTCCATGGACTCCCGGGCCTGTTCCTCACTGGCGGGATAAGGCGTGCACTCGTCAAAGATCATGACGATGTCCGAGCCCAACTCCCGCTGCACCTGCATGGATTCTTCCGGGCCCAGGAAAACCCGCGCCCCGTCCACGGGCGAGGCGAACTCCACCCCGGCCTCGGTAATCTTGCGTCGCTCGGCCAGGCTGAAGACCTGAAAGCCCCCGGAATCGGTGAGAATCGGCCCCTGCCAGTTCATGAAGTCATGCAGATCCCCGTGTCGGCTGATGATCTCGGTCCCGGGGCGCAGCATCAGGTGAAAGGTATTACCCAGAATGATCTGGGCACCGAGATCCCGGAGCTCCTCGGGCAGCATGGCCTTGACGGTGCCATAGGTCCCCACCGGCATGAATGCCGGGGTGTCGATCTCGCCCCGCTCAAATCGCAGGCGGCCGGCCCGCGCCCTGCCCTCACGGCTGAATAGTTCGAATTTCACGCCTCTCTCCTTGTCTGCCGGGCCCCCGGAGCAGGATCAATCAACATCGCATCGCCATAGCTAAAAAAACGATACGCCTGCTCAACCGCGTGGCGATAGGCCGCCAGGGTCTGCTCGTAACCGGCAAAGGCGCAGACCAGCATCAGGAGGGTCGACTCCGGCAGGTGAAAATTGGTAATCAGTCGATCCACCACCCGAAAGCGATAACCGGGACGGATGAACAGCCGCGTCTCGCCCTCAAAGGGCTCCAGCTCCCCACCTGCGGCCGCAGTCTCCAGGGAGCGCACGGCGGTGGTGCCCACGGCGACAACCCGTCCGCCACGGGCCCGGGTCTCGGCGATCTGGCGACAACAGTCCGCATCCACCCGCAGCCACTCGCTGTGCATGCGATGCTGATCCAGGTCATCGACCCTCACTGGCTGGAAAGTGCCGGCGCCCACATGCAGAGTGACGCGCGCCTGAGCGATACCCCGTTCGGCCAGGGCGCTCATTACCGCATCATCGAAATGGAGACCGGCAGTGGGCGCGGCCACCGCCCCGGGTTCGCGGGCATACACGGTCTGGTAGCGAGTCCGGTCATCGGCGCCGTCCTCGCGGCGAATATAGGGTGGAAGCGGCATATGCCCCTGGGCATCCATCAGCTCGGTGAGGCTGCCTGCGGCCAGACTCAGCTCGAACAGACCCTCCTCACGCCCGACCACCGTCAGCCAATGCGTATCCCCCACCTGGATGCGCGTACCCGGCCCAGGCGTCTTGCTGGCACGCACATGGGCCAGACAGTGACGCGGACCAATCACCCGCTCCACCATCACTTCCACGCGACCACCCGTTTCCTTTCGGCCGTGAAGGCGTGCGGGTACCACCCGCGTGTCATTGAAGACCAGCAGATCACCGGGCTCCAGGAGCTGGGGCAATTGACGGAATTGCCGGTCAGCAAGCCGGCCGGTGGCACCATCCAGGCACAACAGACGGCTGGCCGACCGCTCCGCCAGCGGTGTCTGGGCGATCAGCGCTTCGGGAAGCTCGAAATGATAGTCAGTACGCTTCTTCATGGCGGGCGGATATTACCACCCACCCCCGCCGGGCGTAAGGGAAGGCCAGCTCACCCCCGGGCGAGCCGTGTATACGGCCCGATCCGCAGTCGGGGGCTGCGGATCACCGGGGATTCATGGTATCTTTCGCGCTCACCCGCCCGGGTGGCGAAATTGGTAGACGCAGGGGATTCAAAATCCCCCGGCCGCGAGGCCGTGTCGGTTCGAGTCCGACCCCGGGCACCATTTTCTCCCGCCCATCCAATGCCGTCGCCAACCGCCAAGCCAGTGATGACTCCATGAATTTCTGCTCCGAGTGCGCCCAGCCCATTAGCGTACAAGTCCCCGAAGGGGATAGCCTGCCCCGTTATGTCTGTGAGCAGTGCGGTACCATCCATTACCGCAACCCCCTGCTGGTGGTGGGCTGCGTGCCGACCTGGGGCGACCGCATCCTGCTCTGCCGGCGAGCCATCGAACCGCGGCTGGGCTACTGGACCGTGCCGGCGGGCTTTCTGGAGAACGACGAAACCACCCGCGAGGGCGCGGCCCGGGAAACCCGCGAGGAAGCCTGCGCCGAAGTGGAGATCGGCAGCGCCGTCTCAATGACCCATGTGGTGCATGTAAACCAGGTCCATCTGATGTACCGGGCACGGCTGGTGAATGAGCGTTATGCTGCCGGCAGCGAGAGCCTGGAAGTGGCCTTGTTCCGACGTGAGGATATCCCCTGGGAGGAACTCGCCTTCCCGAGCGTTCGCTTCTGCCTGGAACGCTACTACCAGGACCTGGACCGGGGCACTGAGGGTTTTCACATCCAGGATGTCCGTCGTCCGGGCAGCTAGACCCTTGTCAGCTGTGGCACAATAGGCTTTTACTCAGAACAGCAATCACCCAGTCAGGGGAGCCAGACCTCATGACCTACGTCGTCACCGAAAACTGCATCAAGTGCAAGTACACCGACTGCGTCGAAGTATGCCCCGTGGACTGCTTCCACGAAGGCCCCAATATGCTGGTCATTGATCCGGAAGAATGCATCGACTGCACGCTGTGCGAACCGGAATGTCCGGCAGAAGCGATCTTTTCGGAAGATGACCTGCCGGAGGGGCAGGAGCATTTCCTTGAGCTCAATGAAGAATTATCACAGGACTGGCCGGTGCTGACCGAAAAGAAGGATCCGCCGGAAGACGCCGACGACTGGGACGGCAAGTCAGGCAAGCTGGAGATGCTGGAGCGCTGAGCCCAAACACGATGCGCAATCGACAAGCCGCTACCGGCCGCAGCCGGCAGCGGCTTTCTTTTTCAGCCATGCCAACTCAAGCGGCACCGGGCCCGACGGGCTGACGCCGATATTCCATGTAAGCCGCGGTCTCATCCGCGACAGCGCGCCCCTGCCAACGCTCGACCAGGTGCAGAGCCGCATCGATGCCGGCTGAAATACCACCGGCGGTTACCAGATCCCCCTCGTCCACCACTCGACAATCCCCGACCACCTCACAGTCCGGCGCCAGCTCGGCCAACCACTCCAGGTAGGCGTGGTGAGTGGTGACCCGCCGTTGGCGAAGCAGGCCCGCGCGGGCCAGGACGCCGGCACCAGTGCAGACCGACATCACCAGCTCGACATCGCGGGACAACTGCAGAAGACGGGCAAGGAAGGCCTCGTCGGCCATCAGAGCGCGGACGCCGTATCCGCCTGGAATCACCAATGCGTCCAGGCCCGCCGCGTCCTCCAGCGAAGCGTCGGCAGTCACGCGCAGGCCCCCGGTAGCCGTGATTTCGCGGCGGCCCGACGAGAGCAGCCTGGGTGGCATGGGTGACTGCCCGTCAAGGCGACTCTCACCCGACCGCCGGGTGACGGAGAAAACCTCGAAGGGCCCGGCAAAATCCAGCACCTCTACCCCGTCAAAGACGAGGATGCCGACACCGGCAGATGGCTCACCGCGGTCTGTCACCTGCATCAACTGCCGAAGCGGAAACCGAACTGAAAATAGCCGCTGACTTCATTGCTGTTCCCGGCTGCGCCGATGTCCACGTGTATGGGGCCGGGGGAAAGACCGACACCAACAGAGGCCACGTCTTCGATCAAACTGTCAGAGGCGAGATTGATCCGGTAGCCGGCACGCAGCTGGATCCAGGAGAGAGGCCGCAACTCACCGCCGAAGGACAGGAAGCGGGTATCCGGCCCAAAGCCCAGAGGCTTGTTCTCGGTAATATCCAGATCAGCGGCCAATGTAAACATGCGGCGATCCCAGCTGAATCCCACTCGAAGCTGTGGATCCAGATCGATGTCACGGCCCTCCACGGTCCCATAGGATTGAGGGAAGAGATTACGAAGGCTGGCACCGACCCGCATGTCGTCCCGGATAGCCATGGCAACACCAATATCCACATTCATGTTGCTATGACTGTCTCGCCGGTCATCAAAATCCACATCGTCTTCGTCCTGGACCGTGACGATGTAATCGAAGGTATCAACGTCCACCAGCTTGGGGGTTACACCGACCGCCAGAGTACGGCCACCGACATGAAAGTCCCGCGCCAGGGTGAAACCAAGCTCCTGCATTACCGCACCCTGGAACTGGAACTCGGAAACGAAATCGTCGGTAGTGTCCTCGTCGGGCAGGTCCGCATCACGACATTCTTCCAGACGATCCTGGTCCGGCTCATCGCCGGAAGCGGCCTCCTCCAGACAGGAGACCACATTCGCCGCAAGCCCGAAACTGCCATCGATCAAGCCGAAATCCTGCTCATCAAGCAGGAAGAGACCGCCCCCCAGACCCCGCACCTGGTAATGGAGGCCCGTTCCCCAGGCACCCAGGCGGGTACCGAAAGCACCGGAGGCCCTGGCTTCAAAGGTAATCGGCTTATCGGACATGGCCTCGATACGCTGCTTTAATTCCTCGCGGGTGCCATCCAGGGTATTGAGGTCGGCGGACAAAAGACTGATGTCCTGCTCCAGGGCTTCGTTGCTGTCATATTCCTCGTTATCGATTCGCTGCTGGATCAGGCTGAAGGTGTCATTGAAGGCCCTGATATCGATTTCAGCCCGATCAATGACATTGGAGTCATCGAACTCATCGAAGGCATCAATGAATTCCTCCTGATCCGCCAGGGAGACCCCGAAGGAGGGAAAAGTCAGCCCGGTCCGGTAACGGCGCATGGAGGGTGCTGCCAGAGCGGCGTTATACATCACTGAATTCGGCCCATCGGCAGTGGCCACGGCGGCCCCCCCCATCCCCAAGGCCCGCGGCTCCGCCGGCAGGAAGGGATCGGCGATCAGGATCGCCGGCAGAGAAAAAACGGCGATACCAGCGACCAGGGCAGTGCGTGATCTAGACATGGGCTCCCCCTGACTAAAACTTGAGAAAATCCCCCGTATCGACAATGGAGAGTGTTTATCGCCCCTGCCGATCCACCCAAAGTATGGCGCTGAATGCGGTAAATGAAAAGCCGGATTGACGGGTGGCGCGCCATGGGGGACGACCGGCAATCACAGCAAAAAAGGGCCCGACCTTCACGGCCGGGCCCTGGATTCCTCCACAATCAGATCAAATCAATCTGCTTCGCGGTCAACAATCAGCCACGGCGTCGGCTCTTCGTCGCCCTCCTCGCTTTCCGGCAGCGCAACCACGGTATACACACTGCCTGCATCGAACTCGAGATCAAGCGGGCCGATAACAGGATCGCCACCGTCCGAGGTAACCACAGCCACCGAATAGGTGCCGGCCGCGGCTTCGGCGAAATCACTGGCCTCGCCTTCCGACAATTCCTCGATCAGCGCTCCACCGTCGGCCTCCACATCCACCGTGGGCCCGGGAATAATGCCGTGGACGGCGCGGATGGCGAAATCATCTCCGGACACCGGCCCGGAACGGTCCAGGGTAGGCAGGAAGGTCAGACTTCCAGCACCCGCTTCACCCAGGGCAAAGACGGAATAGGCATTGCCCGGCTCAGGGGACAGATCAAGCTCACCGACAACATTGCCGTCTGCATCCAGCACTCTGGCGAGATAATCCAGCTCGCCCAGCACGCGGACATAGCCGGTGTGTTCGAAGTAGGACAAGCCCTCAACCAGGGGAATCCAGGAATCACCCTCATCCGTGCTTACTTCCACATCCACCGGACCGGCATCCGGGCTACCATGGGCAACGCGCACCTCCGATTGCTGATCAATGAGCGGCAGGAAGGGGGCGGCACCCACATCAGTGGCAGCACCGATGAGAATCGGGGAAAAGCCCTGATCGGTGTTCACCGCGGCGGCCAGCATGGAGACGCCCGGGAAATCGCCGAGCTCAGCCACATAGTCATAGACCACGTCGGTTGTCCCGCTGACCGTAACCCGAATACGACTGGTCTCGGCAGCCACTTCGAGAAACTCGTCGGCAATATCGCCGAAAGCCAGATCGGTCGCCGCCGGCTCGGCATCGTCCAGATCGGCATCCACGGTCGTCAGATAGAGATCCACCGCGGGCGCGCCGACAGCCAGGTGAGCCGGTCGCAGCTTCACGAAGCCATCAGCCACACCATCATTGAGATCGCTGATGATGGCCACGTCCAGATTGCCGGCTTCAACCGAACCCCAGACGATAAAGCTGTATCGACCGTCAGCCGAGGGTGTCACTGCCTGATCGATAACAGCATCTTCCAGCTCGCCGCCCGCAGGGACCACCTGAACGGTGAGCTCATCGGCCGGCACCTCCAGGTAAGGGCTCGCCAGGGGAAAGCCAACCTCTTCCAGCACCAGCTCACCACCTACGTAGATGTCCACCGGCCCCGCATCGGGCGAGGCGTGGTAGGCGCGAAGCTCGGCAACCTCACCGGCATCGCCATTACCATTGCCAGCATCGTCGTCATCATCGCTGGAACTGCTGGAGCTGAAGCAGCCGGCAAGCGCAAAAAACGCAGCCAGCAACAAACTAAGCAAAAACTGCCGTTTCTTCATGATTTGACCTCCTGGAAGCGAAGCGCAGCCGCCCCACGTTGGTACCCATGTTCGTTTGGCGTGCGTAGACACCCACGTGCCCACGCCCCAAATGTACATGCTTTGTACATGAAGTCAACAACATTTAAGGCTTTTTTGACAAAGCGTTACGCTGCCTGGGAATTTTCTGTATCGATTTTATATCACTTTTTAACTTATTATGGATCGATCATCGTCAACCACGGGCGTATACCGGCAGCGAATGACCGAAGCAAGGGGGTGCCTGGATTACAAAGGGGGACGGGAAGGCTCAGTCGAGGGGATTACCCACCCAGACAACTTTGCCGAAAACGGACAGGTCCGATTTGCGTTCCTGGCGCAAATACTGTTCCCGGTAGGCGGGATTGTCATTGGTGGCGAGGACACCACCCTCAACATCAAGCTGGATGCGCCTGACAAGCAGGGCGCCATCCACCTCGAGTACGTAGAGACCGTCTTCACTCAACTCATCGTGAGAAGCATCCACCAACAGGAGTGCCCCATCCTGCACGGTCGGGGTCATGCAGTCGCTACGGCTCTCAAGCAAGCGCAAGTGCTTCTCGTTCCAGCCACGCTCACGCAGCCAATCCGGCTGAAATGCAATCCATAGCGGCTCGCTCCGTCCGCCCTGGAGATCCTGATTGGACTCCGCCGGATCAGCCACGGCAGGTTGCTCCAGGGCGACAAAATCCACCGCCGGCCCAAGATCCCCTTCCCGTTCCGGGCCTTCACCAGTCAACAACCAATGCGCAGACACCCCGGCGGCGCGGGCAATACTGGCCAGGCGGGATGCCTTGGGCTCGGCATTACCGGACAGGTAGGTCTCCAGAGTACGCCGGGGAATCCCCGTCTCGCGGGCCAGGCAGGCACCATTACCCGCCAATTCCGCACATCGCCTTAATCGTTGTTTGAGCATATCCATTGACTCCGAGCTGCCCTGCTTATTTGCCCGCCCGGCGGATGGCCGAATGGGACATTCCTCATCTTTCACTGTCGAAACTGGTAATTGCCGCCCAGTCTTGGCAAGATGTTGCGCTCTACTGGAGCAGTACTCTGCTACGTAACCGCCAATGACCAAAAGCCACGCCCCAGATATCCCCAGCGAGCCGCGGCAGCGACGGGAATGGATCAAATACCAGCTTCGTTTGCGCGGCTCCTCGCTTGCCGACGTGGCCCGGCGGCATGGCGTAAGCCGTGATGCAGCGATCCTGGCCTTGCGAAAACCTTACCCACGCATGGAAAGAGCAATTGCCGAGGCTATCGGACTCAAGCCACAGCAGATCTGGCCCGAGCGCTATGATGCCGCCGGCTTCCCCAACCGTCCCTTGGGACGCCCTAAAAAGTCTATCAGCAAGAAGACCTGAGACAACAGCCCGTTGACCCAACGGCCATCCAATTCAGCTGGCCATTCGTCGGAAACAGGCATGGAAAATGGTCATATTGCCCAAGACCCGCTGCGTACAAGGGCGCAGACTTTTCATGCCGGCAACTCGGTGCTGGCCAAGGCTGAATTCTTCCAACGGCCTGCAGTCGGTTACACTGCGGATCAGTGTAAAAAGCCGATGGAGTGCAGCAATTGAGCAATGTTTGCGTCTTCTGCGGATCGCGGCATGGCCGGAATCCTGACTACACCCGCCTCGCTCACAATCTGGGCGCGGCGCTGGCAGAGCAAGGCCATGGCCTGGTTTATGGTGGCGGTCGTGTGGGCCTGATGGGCGTCATGGCCGACGCCGCAATGGCAGCCGGGGGCAAAGTGCTCGGCGTCATCCCCGAGTCTCTGGAGAGTCGCGAAGTTGGCCACCGCAACATCACGCGACTGGAAGTTGTGTCTGACATGCTCAGCCGCAAGCAACGGATGATCGAGCTATCAGACGCATTCATTGCCCTAGCCGGCGGCCTCGGTACGCTGGATGAGCTGTTCGAGGTGCTCACCTGGCGCCAGTTGGGCTTGATTGATGAGCCCATTATCCTGCTCGACCCCTTCGAGGATTTCACCGGGATCCGCAGCTGGATGGACCATGCCTGCCGACAAGGGTTCATGGACCCCGAGCATCGCGACATGCTGGTGGTCGCTCACAGCCCGCAGGAGGCCCTGGAACAACTGACCCCACGGGCTGCAGCCTCATGAATGCGCGGGATGGAAATTCAGCAGGGGGGATACGAGCGGCGAAGGAAAGCGATTGGCCGCTTATGCGGTCCATTTTCCTGCAAGGTGTAGCGACCGGCCAGGCCAGCTTCGAAACGGAAAACAGTATTCCCAGGGACTGGTCCGAGTGGCGATCCTACAAGCATCCGGATTCGATCCTGGTTCATGAGAGCACAAAGGGTGTGACTGCCTGGGCTGCACTGGCCCCAACCAGCCAACGACGGTGCTATCAGGGGGTGGCGGAAGTGCAGTTGTATGTCGCGGAAAGCTGCCGTGGCCAAGGCCTGGGCCAACGCTTGCTGGATGCCCTTATCGACTATGCCGAAGCCAGGTCTCTTTGGACCCTGCAGGCAATCGTGTTCCCGGAAAATCAGGCAAGTCTTGGCCTGTTTCAATCCCGGGATTTTCGGCTCGTAGGCCGACGGGAGAATATCGCCCGCATGAACGGCATCTGGCGAGACACCCTATTGCTGGAGCGGCGCTCTCCCAACATCTACTAGGCGCTCAATCACTGCCCTTCCGTAAGCCTACCCAAACAGCTGGAAACTGACAGCAGTGAAATGGCAGATACTCCCGCCCAGAACGAAAAGGTGCCAAATGGCGTGGGAGTAAGGCACTCTTTCATTGTGATAGAAAACCGTGCCGGCGGTGTAGGTGACGCCACCTATGATCAGCCAGCTGAGCGCCGCCGGCGGCAGTTCCCGGGTCATGGGCACGAAAGCCACCATTGCCAGCCAGCCCATGGTGACGTAGGTGGCCGTGGATAACAGTCGGTAGCGTCCGGTGAAAAACAGTTTGAGCACGATGCCGAACGCCGCCAACCCCCAGATAACAGCGAATAGACTCCACCCCCAGCCGCCGTTCAGCCCCACCAGGGTGAACGGCGTATAGGTACCGGCGATCAGAAGGAAGATGGCGCAGTGATCCAAAACCTTGAGGCGGCGACGCAGTGCCGGACGGCTGGCGGCATGATAGAGAGTGGAAGCCAGATACAGCAGGACCAGGGCAGTGACGAAAACCGACGCAGTCACCACTTCCAGCGGCCCTGTGTAAATCGCGGCCAGGGTAATCAGCACCGTGCCGGCCACCAGGCTTACCAATACGCCCAGGCCATGGGTTGCCACATTGGCCAGTTCCTCCGGTGACTGGCGAAGCCCGGTCATACTGCCTCCTGATTCAAACGAATGTTTGAACCATTATGACCTCAGTCTTCGCCGCCGTCCAGGGGGTCAAACAGGTGGCCCATGCGGTCTCGCTTGGTGCGCAGGTAGGCTTCGTTATGAGCAGTGGGATCGGCAATGATGGGCTCACGGTTCACCACCTCCACGCCCTCCGCACGAAGCGCCGAGAGTTTGCTCGGATTATTGGTCATCAACCGGACCTGCGGAAGCCCAAACCAGGCCAGAATATCAACGGCGGGACGATAATTGCGCAGATCGGCATCAAAACCGAGGCGCTCGTTCGCTTCCACCGTGTCCAGACCCTGGTCCTGGAGGGCATAGGCCCGGATTTTCTCGGTCAGGCCGATGCCACGCCCCTCCTGGCGAAGATAAATCAGAATCCCGCGGCCCAGGGCGGCGATGCGGGCCAGGGCATCATCAAGCTGGCTGCCGCAATCACAGCGCAGGCTGCCCAACACCTCACCGGTCAGGCACTCCGAATGAACCCGGCAGAGCGGTGCCGGCTCGCCGCCCAGATCCCCCATTACCAAGGCCACATGCTCACGGCCACTCCCCGCTTCGGCAAAGACATGCATACGAAAACAACCATGGGCGGTCGGCATGTCGCACTCACTGGAATGGCTGACGGTTCCCCTGCCGGAGGCGGCCTGCTGCTGCTTCATGGATCTCTCAGAATTCCTGAAAAATGGGCGTCTTATTCTACCGGAAGTCACCGCCCGGCACCGGAATCCCCCCGTCCGTCGCCAATCTGGCCCGCCCGTCACTCGACGACGGCAATACCCGAGCAGCCTGCTAGTCTCAAGTAAGAGTATTCAAGCAGCATTCCGGGTAGAATTGGGCCCGCCAACCCATTCCGGGAGGATAAAATTGGCGAGGGGACTCTCATGCCGAGCGCGGGACAAGTCCGGGTGGCCGTTCACGATCTGGTCCCTGGATTATACATAAGCCAGCTTGACCGGCCGTGGACGGAAACCCCCTTCCTGTTTCAGGGTTTCGAACTCCGCGACGAGCAGGAACTTGGCATCCTTAGAGATTATTGCCGCTATGTCTGGGTGGACGCGGCCCGCAGCCGGGTGCCCATTCCCGCAGCCAGCAAGCCAGTATCGACCACCTCACAACAACCCCCGGGCTTCGGTGCCGGCTTGAGCCGCTGCCAACAACGAAGACAACAGGCCAAAGCCATCCTGCGACCCGTCTTTGAGCAACTCAGTGAGGACACGGCCGCCTCGGTGGAGACGCTGGGTGAAAGCCTCAACAACCTCAACCGGGAACTGATCAATCATCCGGATGCCATGCTGTGGCTGAATGCCCTGTATGAGCCGGACCAACGGCTGATATCGCACTCGCTCAACGTCTGCACCCTGTCGCTGCTCATGGCCGAGCAATTGAACCTGTCCATGGAAAACCGTACAGCCCTGGGCATGGCGGCGCTTCTGCATGACGTGGGCAAACTCGGCCTGCCCGACCGAATCGTCTTTGAGCCATTGCAATTGCGGATGGACGATTGGGAACAGATTCACGCCATGCCGGTAAGGGGCGCTGAACGACTCAAACGCTGCGGACTGTCCGAAATGGTCATTGAGATGGTCCACCGCCACCAGGAACACCTGAATGGCGACGGCTTTCCCAGACAGCTCCGCGGCACCCGTGAGCTGTCACTGGAGACCCGCATACTTGGTCTGGCCAATGCTTACGATGCGATGACCGCTGACTGGCCCCGCAGACCTGCCCTATCGGGTCATGAAGCGGCGGTACGGCTTAACCGTATTCAAGCCGATCGCTGGGGCCGGGAATGCATGGAAGGCCTGCGTCGTGCTCTGGGCGTTTACCCACCAGGCACCCAGGTATTGCTAACCAGCGGGGACAAGGCCGTGGTAATCATGAGCCAGCCGCAGACCCGACTCCGCCCAACCGTGGTCATCCACGAAAAGGCTGCAGGCCAGGCGCCGGAGAGCATGGCATTGACCGATCTGTCCATGCCAGGCTGCCGCCATCGAATTGAACGGCCACTCCCCGCACACCCGAAACAGGGAGAGCTGCTGGCCCACATCACGCATCGACTTCTGGCTGCCTGACTCAGGGGCGGAGCGTGTCTTAGGGAACCTCTGATTAATTCATTCGCGCTTGGCTTTCCGCTTTGGCACGTACAGATCGGTCAGATTGCCCTCGAAGGCCTCGGCGCTGAATGCCACGGTTTCACTCAGGGTTGGGTGAGGATGAACGGTGAGTCCGATGTCGGCGGCATCCGCCCCCATCTCTATGGCCAGCGCCATCTCTGCTACCAACTCGCCCGCGTTGGGGCCCACTGCGGCACCCCCCAAGATCTTGTCCGTCCTGGGATCAAACAAGAGCTTGGTCAGCCCCTCATCGCGCCCCAATGACAGCGCTCGGCCGCTGGCGGCCCAGGGAAAACTGCCGACTTCGTAATCGATCCCCTCCGACTTCGCCTGCTGTTCCGTCAGGCCAACCCAGGCCACTTCCGGATCGGTATAGGCGACAGAGGGGATGACGCGAGCGTCAAAATAGGATTTTTCCCCCGCCGCCACTTCGGCCGCCACCTTGCCCTCATGGGTGGCCTTGTGGGCCAGCATGGGCTGTCCTACCACATCGCCGATGGCAAAGATGTGGTCCACATTGGTTCGCATCTGACGATCCACGGCAATGAAGCCACGATCATCCACCTGCACACCGGCCTTCTCGGCATCGATCTTGCCGCCATTGGGAGCACGGCCCACAGCTACCAGAACCCGCCCGTAATAGGTAGGCCCGGGAACGTCCTTGCCTTCAAAGGTCACCTTGATGCCCTTCTTGTGAGCTTCGAACTTGCTGGCCTTGGTGCCGGTCATGATGCGCGCGTAGCGCTTGGAGACATACTTTTCATAGGGCTTGACGATGTCCTTGTCGGCCCCCGGCATAAGCTGGTCAGTGAGCTCGACCACATCGATCACCACCCCCAGAGCAGAATAGACATTGGCCATTTCAAGACCAATGATGCCGCCGCCCACCACCAGCATCTTCTTGGGCAGCTCTTCCAGCTCCAGGGCATCGGTGGAATCCATGACTCGCGGATCATCGTGCGGGATGAAGGGCAACTTCACCGGCTGAGATCCAACGGCAATGATGGCCTTGTCGAAATGAATGACAGTTTCCTTTCCGTCCTTATCCACCACGAGGTGGCGATCATCGGCAAAACGACCCAGGCCGGTGACCGTTTCCACATTACGCTTTTTCGCAAGCCCCGCCAGACCGCCCGTGAGCTTTCCAATTACCTGGTTCTTCCATTCCCGTAGCTTGTCCCGGTCAATCTTCGGCTTGCCGAAATCCACCCCATGATTGGCCATGGCGCCCGCTTCGTCGATGACCTTGCCCGCGTGCAACAAGGCCTTGGAGGGAATACAGCCCACATTAAGACAGACACCGCCAATGGACTCATAACGCTCAACCAGAATGACTTTCAGACCCAGATCGGCTGCACGGAAGGCGGCGGTATAGCCGCCTGGCCCGGAGCCGATCACCAGTAGATCGCAATGCTTGTCGGCATCGCCGGAATATTGGGCCGTTGCCGGCGCCGGTTTCTCGGCCTTTTCAGATTTTTTCTCGGACCCGGACGCCCGGCTTTCCGCTTTCTCCTGGGCAGCCGTTCCGGCATCACTCTTGGTGTCTTCTTCCTCGGCTTCCAGCTCGGCAATCACCGAGCCCTCGGCAACCTTGTCGCCGGCACTCACCTTCAGGCTGATGATCCGGCCCGCCTGAGGCGCAGGAACATCCATGGCCGCCTTGTCCGTCTCCAGCGTAATCAGCCCGTCTTCCGCCTCCACGCTGTCGCCTTCCGCCACCAGCACATCAATGACTTCCACTTCATCGAAATCGCCGATGTCTGGGACTTTGACTTGGATGTTATCCGCCATGAGTTTGCCTTCTTCGGGTTCTCTTCAAGTTTCTGTTGTACGGACTTCGATCGCCGGGCGGCGAGCTACGAGCAGCGAGCGGCGAGCCGATTGCTCTTGGCTCGTTGCTCGTGCTCGCTGCTCACATAACGAGATTCCTGCATTCGCCCAGCACATCCGCCAGGTAGCGGGTGAAGCGGGCGGCGGCGGCGCCGTCGATGACTCGGTGGTCATAGGACAGGGACAGAGGCAGCGTGAGCCTTGGCTCGAAATCCTGGCCGTTCCATACCGGCTTCATCTCGGCCTTGGAGACGCCGAGGATAGCCACCTCCGGGGCGTTGACAATGGGGGTGAAGGCCGTGCCACCGATACCGCCCAGACTGGAGACCGTGAAACAGGCGCCTTGCATATGCTTCTGCTGAAGCTTGCCATTGCGGGCCTTCTCGGCCAGCTCGCCCAGTTCACGGGCCACATCAAAGACGGACTTATCATCCACGTCGCGAATGACGGGCACCACCAGACCGTTGGGCGTGTCGGCGGCAAAACCCAGGTGGAAGTATTTCTTCATCACCAGGTGCTCGCCATCCGGATCCAGGGAGCTGTTGAAATCCGGGAATTCCCGCAAGGCATGCACACAGGCTTTCATGATGAAGGCCAGGGGCGTCATCTTGGTGCCCATGGCTTCGGCGTCAGACTTCAGGGCCTTGCGTACCGCATCCATCTTGGTGATGTCAGCCTCATCATGCTGCGTCACATGAGGCGCATTGACCCAGCTGGCCTGGAGACGGGGACCGGAGATCTTCTTGATTCGGCCCAGCGGCACCCGCTCCACATCACCAAACTTGGAATGATCAATATCCGGCACCTGGGGCAAACCAGCACCGCCACCGGCACCACGAAGCTGAGATTTGACCCACTTTTTCACATCATCATGGGTGATCCGGCCCTTATAGCCGGAGCCGTGAATCTTGACCAGATCCGCACCCAGTTCCCGGGCGAACTTGCGTACCGAGGGGCTGGCATGGGCCTTGGCGAAGCCGGATTCGTCAATGGCCTGGAGGGAGCCTCTATCCAGCCCCTTATCCGTACCACCGCCTGCATCACCGGTGGGCTCGCTTTTCTTGTCTTGACCGGGCTTCGGAGATTCAGGCTTGTCTGCCTTTTTCGGCTCACTTTCGGAGGCGGAATGTTCAGGCTCAACACCACCCACCACCGCTTCCATCACGGCAACCACACTGCCCTGAGACACTTTGTCTCCGGCCTTGACCTTCAATGACTTGATAGTGCCGGCATGGGGCGCAGGCACATCCATGGCCGCCTTGTCCGTTTCCAGGGTAACGATGCCCTGCTCTTCTTCGACTTCGTCCCCTTCAGCCACCAGAACATCAATCAATTCCACTTCATCGAAGTCACCGATATCAGGGACCGTGACCTCCACTTCCTGCTTTTCGCCGGCCGGCGTCGCCTCTTCCGTCGCATCGCTGGCAGGCTGGGACTGATCCTCATCGGTATCAGAATCATCGGATCCAGATGGCTCATCAGAACCCTTGTCCTGAGCCGATTCTGAACCTTCCACTGCCTCAAGCTCGGCAATTACCGTGCCCTCAGAGACCTTGTCTCCACTGGCCACCTTGAGGCTAAGCACCTTGCCCGCCTGGGGCGCCGGCACATCCATCGCTGCCTTGTCCGTTTCCAGGGTAATCAGGCCATCCTCAGCCTCGACGCTGTCCCCCTCTGCCACCAGCACATCAATGACTTCCACTTCATCGAAATCACCGATATCCGGGACCTTGACTTGGATTTTGTCCGCCATGGGGTTGCCTTCTTCAGGTTTTGTTCAGGTTTCTCTTGTACTGGCTTCGAGTACCGGGCTACGAGCCACTAGCAACGATCGACGAGCCGGCTGCTCGAAGCTCGTTACTCGTGGCTCGGAGCTCTCCGTCACACGGTGACGGGATTCGGCGCATCCGGATCGATGCCGTATTTCTTGATGGCTTCGGCCACTTTCTTCTTGTCGAACCCGCCCTCATCGGCCAGCGCCTTCAATGCGGTCACGGCGATGTGATAGCGGTTCACTTCGAAGAAACGACGCAGATTGTCGCGGCTGTCGCTGCGGCCGTAGCCATCGGTGCCCAGGGTCAGATAATGGCGATCCATCCAGGGGCGAATCTGATCCGGGAAGGCGCGAATGTAATCCGTGGCCGCCACGGCCGGGCCATCGAAGCCTTCCATCTGTTTTTCCACCCAGCTACGGCGCGGCTTTTTGGCATCCGGATGCAGGCGATTCCAGCGATCCACATCCATGCCGTCCCGACGCAGCTCGGTGAAGCTGGTGGCGCTCCAGATGTCGGCGCTGACGCCAAAGTCCTTCTCCAGCAACTCGGCCGCCGCAATGACTTCGCGGAAGATGGTGCCGGAACCTAGCAGCTGCACCCGCTTTTTCTTGCGCTTGTCACCCTGACGGAAGAGATACAAGCCCTTGCGGATGCCCTCTTCGGCGCCTTCCGGCATGGCCGGGTGGGTGTAGTTCTCGTTCATCATGGTGATGTAGTAGAAGACATTTTCCTTGTCTTCGTACATGCGCTTGAGGCCATCGTGCACCACGACCGCCATTTCGTAGGCAAAAGCCGGATCATAGGCCACACAATTGGGGATAGTGGAACTCAGGATATGGCTGTGGCCATCCTGGTGCTGCAACCCTTCCCCATTCAGGGTGGTTCGACCGGCGGTGCCGCCCATGAGGAAGCCGCGGGCCTGCATGTCACCGGCGGCCCAGGCGAAATCACCGATGCGCTGGAAGCCGAACATGGAGTAGTAGCTGTAGAAGGGAATGGTGGGCACACCCCAGTTGGCCGGGGCCGTGGCCGCCGCCACCCATGAGGACATGGCACCCGCCTCGGTAATGCCTTCTTGCAGAATCTGACCTTTCTTGTCTTCCTTGTAGAACATCAGCTGGTCGGCATCCTGGGGCTTGTAGAGCTGGCCCACGGAACTGTAGATCCCCAACTGACGGAACAGCCCGTCCATGCCGAAGGTGCGGGCCTCATCCGGAATGATCGGCACAATGTACTTACCGATCTGCTTGTCCTTGGTGAGCGCGGTCAGCATCCGCACAAAGGCCATGGTGGTGGAGATTTCCCGATCCGTGCCATTGAGGTGCTGCTTGAAGATATCAATGGCCGGGATTTCCAGCTTCGGTGATTTATCTTCCCGGGCCGGCAGGTACCCACCCAGCTTCTCGCGCCGGGACTTCATGTACTTGATTTCGGGACTGTCTTCCTTGGGACGATAGATCGGCACGTCATTGATCTTCTCATCCGATATGGGCAGGTTGAGCCGATCCCGATAGTACTTGAGGTCTTCCTCGCCCAGCTTCTTCTGCTGGTGAGCAATGTTCTTCGCCTCGGCAGCCTTGCCCATGCCGAAGCCCTTGACGGTCTTTGCCAGAATGACGGTGGGCTGCCCCTTGTGATTCACCGCATGGTGGTAGGCCGCGTAGACCTTGCGGGCATCATGGCCACCTCGGTTGAGGCGCCAGATCTCCTCGTCGGACATATTGGCGACCATTTCCTTGAGCTCGGGATACTTGCCGAAGAAATATTCCCGCGTGTAGGCGCCGCCCTTGGCCTTGAAGTTCTGGTACTCGCCATCCACGGCTTCTTCCATGCGACGACGCAGCAGACCCTTGGTGTCCTTTTCCAGCAGCGGATCCCAACGGTTACCCCAGATCAACTTGATCACATTCCAGCCGGAGCCGAGGAAATCGGCTTCCAGCTCCTGGATGATCTTGCCGTTGCCCCGCACCGGGCCATCCAGGCGCTGCAGGTTGCAGTTGACCACGAAGATCAGGTTATCCAGGCCTTCCCGGGCAGCCAGGCTGATGGCACCCAGGGATTCCGGCTCGTCCATCTCCCCATCACCCAGGAAACACCAGACCTTGGCGTCCTTGGGATCGATCAGACCGCGATGCTCCAGGTAGCGCATATAGCGGGCATGATAGATGCCCATGATGGGGCCCAGCCCCATCGAAACGGTGGGGAATTGCCAGTAATCGGGCATCAACCAGGGATGGGGGTAGGACGTAATCCCCTTGCCATCCACATCTTCTCGGAAATGCAGCAACTGCTCCTCACTCAGGCGGCCTTCCAGGTAGCTCCGAGCATAGATACCGGGAGAGGAATGGCCCTGGATATAGACCTTGTCACCAGGATGGTCATCGCTGGGGGCGCGCCAGAAGTGATTGAAACCGACTTCATAGAGAATGGCCGAGGAGGCGTAACTGGCAATATGACCGCCCAGTTCGGTGCCCTTGCGGTTGGCGTGCACGACCATGGCCATGGCATTCCAGCGGATCATGGCCTCGATACGCTTCTCCAGCTCCCGGTCGCCTGGATAACCCGGTTCGCGAGCGGTTGAAATGGTATTGAGATAGGCCGTGTTGGGCCGATAGGGCAAATAGGCACCAGAGCGCCGGGCGTGATCGATCAGTTGTTCCAGGAGGAAGTGGGCACGCTCCGGGCCGTGCACGGCCAGGGCGGATTCCAGGGACTCGATCCACTCCCGGGTCTCGTCCGGGTCCACATCTTTGAAGCGTTCGTTGTCCGCCATGTTGAATCCTTAATCAGCAGGAATTTTTATTCATCTTTCCGGCATCTGTCGTAGGATGCCGGGTTGCAGCCTTCGCCGAAGCCGTTTGAACAGCGTGACGAAGACGCGAAGGAAGGCTGGGCCCGGTGGGGCGGGCGTGGATTGCGGCGCCGACATGCCCCGGGCCGAGGAAGGTCGGGCGCATCGACGGCAACGCGACACATTGGGCTGACCGCCGCCACCCACCGTTCAAACAGCGAGTATGATCGTTTTTTGCACTGCCAAGGTCAAGGACAACACCATGCCCCTGAAACTGCCCGATTTGCCGAAAATCCAGATAAAACAGGACACAAGGCTCCCGGATGAAAGCCCGGAGCAGCAATTCGATGCCATGATCCTGATCATTGACGGGGCGGAGGAGACGGCCGGCATTCAAACGCGGCAACCCGCCTGGCTCGGCGGGATAGAGGCGGACTGTTTCCAACAGCATCCAGAGAGCAGCAATCCCGCCGTTGGCAGCCGCGGCGGCTGCCGCATCGCCCGGCTGCGCGTGGACAAGGGGCTGAATGCCTTCCAGGCCCTGTCATTGGCCCGCAAGACCCTGGAATTGCTGCTCTCGGACCGGCCCCGGAAACTGGCGGTGATTGATCTTGCCGCCGACATCCACCAGGGCGAGAGGATGACCGAAGCCATCATTGCGGGCCTCTACGCTGCCCTCTACCAGCCGCCCCGCAGCGGCCGCACTACCCTGGAAGCGCTTAGCGTGGAGAGCCTTGACCTGTTTGGTCCCCACCGGGCGCCCGACATCAGTCGGGCAGAGGCCACGGCGGAAGGCAATCAGCTGGCCCGATGGCTGACCCAGCTACCGGGCAATCACCTCTCTCCCGGTCAATATCGGGAACTGGCCGAAAGCCTGGCGCGCCAGGAAGGTTGGGACAGCCACTTTTACGATGAGCAGGAGCTGGACCGTTTGGGCGCCGGTGCCTTTCTCTCGGTCACCGCCGCCAGTCCAAACCGGGACGCCGGCATCCTCCGCCTCAGCTACCGCCCGGCTGGCGGGACCAGCGCACCTCTGGCCCTGGTGGGCAAGGGAATCTGTTTCGATACCGGCGGCACAAACCTGAAAAATGCCAGCGGCATGTACGGCATGCATGGTGACATGCAGGGCAGTGCGGTAGCGCTGGGCACCCTGCTTGCCCTTAGCCGCCTGAAATTCCCCCATGCCGTGGACTGCTGGCTCGCCCTGGCGGAAAACCACATTGGGTCCCGTGCCACGCGACCGAATGACGTGGTCACCGCCCTTGACGGGACCACCATCGAGATCGTCAACACCGATGCCGAGGGCCGCATGGTGCTGGCCGATACATTGGCCCTGGCCAGTCGCCAGCAACCCAGGGCAATCCTGGATTACGCCACCCCCACCGGCAGCTGTGTAGCCGCCCTCGGGCAACGCATGAGCGGTGCCATGAGCAACCGCCGCGACTGGGTCGAAGCCCTGATTCGCGCCGGGGAGCGTAGCGGTGAGCGGGTCTGGCCGCTGCCCTGGGAAGCGGATTACGACGAAGATCTGGAATCGTCCGTGGCCGACGTCATCCAGTGTCGCCCCCCGGCCGAGGCCGATCACCTCTATGCGGCCCGCTTTCTTGGCCGTTTCGTCGCTGAGGATATCGGCTGGGTACATATAGACCTCTCCGCCGGCAAACGGGAGGGCGGCCTGGCCCACGTCCCCGGCGATGTGACCGGTTTTGGTGTCCGTTTCGGCGTGGAATGGCTCAGTTTCCTGGACAACTCCCTGATCGGAGAAAAGTAGTCGGAACGGGGGCTGGTACAATGGCCGCCGTATCCGATGCAAATCAGGAAGCTCATGGACACCTTCGTAATCTCTCGCCCCGATGACTGGCATTTGCATGTGCGCGATGGGGCCGCCATGCAGGCCGTGGTCCCGGAGACGGCCCGCATCTTTGCCCGCGCCATCATCATGCCCAATCTGAACCCCCCGGTGACCACCGTCGCTGAGGCGGAAGCCTACCGGGACCGCATTCAGGCTGCGATCCCTGAAGGTAGTGACTTTCGGCCGCTCATGACCCTGTACCTGACGGACAATACGGACGAAGACACCATCAAGGCCGCCGCCGAGCATGATGACATCCACGCCTTCAAACTCTATCCGGCGGGCGCCACCACCAACTCGGCCTCGGGCGTCACCGACATCCGCAATGTCCGAGGCGCCCTGGAGGCCATGGCGGAACATGACATTCCCCTGCTGGTTCATGGCGAGGTAACCCGGCCGGAAGTGGACTTCTTCGACCGGGAGAAGCGCTTCATCGACGAAGTACTCATGCAGGTGGTGGAGGACCATGCTCCATTGCGGGTGGTCTTCGAACACATCACCACTCAGGAAGCAGTGGACTTCGTGCACCAGGCGCCGGCACGGGTGGCGGCCACCATCACTCCCCAGCACCTTTTGGAAAATCGCAACGCCCTGTTTCGCGGTGGCCTGCGCCCCCACCATTTCTGCCTCCCCGTCCTGAAGCGGGAGGAAGACCGTCATGCCCTACTGGAAGCGGCCACCAGCGGCTCACCCTCATTCTTCCTCGGCACGGACAGCGCCCCCCACCCCCGTGGCGCCAAGGAATCGGCCTGCGGCTGCGCCGGCATTTACTCGGCTCACACCGCCCTGGAGCTCTATGCAGAGGCCTTTGAGGCCGTGGGACGCCTGGACAGACTGGAAGGGTTTGCCAGCCATTTCGGGGCTGACTTCTATGGCCTGCCACGAAACCAGGGCAAGGTCAGGCTTTCACGGCAGCCTCGGCAAGTCCCGGCTGACCTGCCCATGGGGCCGGATGTGGTCGTACCATTTCGGGCCGGCGAAACAGTCGCCTGGACCGCAGAGCTGGAGCAGGCATGAAAGAGGATTGCGAGAAGGACTACCAGAACCAGGATCCCCGGATTGTTGACCGCTTCCGGAGTTTTCTACCGGTAGTGGTGGATGTGGAGACAGGTGGTTTCAACCCGGCCACCGATGCCCTGCTGGAAATTGCTGCCGTACTGGTGCACATGGATGATCGCGGCGAGCTCTATCGCGGTGAGACCTATCGTTTTCATGTTGCGCCTTTCGAGGGCGCCAACATCGAGGCGGCGGCACTGGAAGTCACGGGCATCGACCCGGATCATCCCCTGCGCCCGTCAATGAAGGAAGCGGACGCCCTGGGCCGGCTTTTCAAGCCGATCCGCGCGGAAGTCCGCAACACTGGCTGTACCCGAGCAATACTGGTTGGCCACAACAGCTGGTTCGACCTCCAGTTCCTCAATGCCGCAGTGGAACGTTGTGGCATCAAACGGAACCCCTTCCATCCCTTCTCAAGCTTCGATACCGCCACTCTGGGCGGCGCTGCCTTCGGCCAGACCGTACTCCACCGGGCAGCCAAGGCAGCGGGGCTACGATGGGATGACAAGGCCGCCCATTCGGCCGCCTATGACGCGGAGCAGACCGCGGAACTATTCTGCGACATCATCAATCGCCTCAAGCCCGTCTATCAGGAAGCCATCGGCAACAGGGAATAAAAAAGGCCGCAGCACTCGGGCTGCGGCCTTTTTCAATGCCCTTTACACAAGGGCTTAGTCGCTGGCGACTGCCTTGAGTTCCTTCTCTAGCTCGCCGGACTGGAACATCTCCATGATGATGTCGCAACCACCGATCAGCTCACCCTTGATGTAGAGCTGAGGGTAGGTAGGCCAGTTGGAATACTCCTTCAGACGCTCCCGAAGTTCCTGATCCTCCAGGATGTTGAAATAGGAAAAAGGCACACCGACCTGCTTGAGTACCTGCGCGGTCTGGGCGGAAAACCCACACTGGGGAAAGTCCGGCGTTCCCTTCATGTAGAGAAGGATGTCGTTGCTGTCCAGCTGTTCCTTGATCTTGTCTTCAATAGTCATAATGGCAAGTCCTGCATGAATGAAAATGGTTGGGCGTTTCGTCAGCCGCCGTTGACGGGCTCCATATCCCGGCGCTCGTCACTGCCGTCAAAATCCACATCGGTGATGACACGGCGCACACCGGGCACGCCCTCGACACGCATCACAATATCGCCAATGGCTTGCGGCTCGGGCACGGAACCGGTCAGGGTGACCACACCCTCTTCCACCGCGACTCGCACGGTCCCTGCGCCACGGACCGGGGCATTACGGATTTCCGACTGCACGGCCCGCTGGATGGAGCGGTCGTCATCCGGATCCACCTCTCCCGGGCCCATCATGGCGCAAGCGGACAGGGCCATTAGCATTCCCAGGAGCATGGCAGGCAACAGCGATTTCCAAGGATTCATGGTCGGCGTCCCAATGGTTGCGGGGAATCTAATGGGGCATTTTATCATGCCGGACCGGGGTCCCCCCAAGCGCCCCCGCCCGGTGTCTCCAGCAACAGTCGATCACCGTCGACGACGGAAAAACTCGCCTTGCCCGGTAATGCCCGGCCATTGAGATGATTACGCCCGGCCTGGCCCTCGCGCCCGCCGGCGAGGCCCCAGGGACCACGGCGTCGACGTTCGCTGATGAT
>NZ_SLKM01000182.1:0-2929 GCF_007134575.1 Natronospira sp. | reverse complement strand
GGCACCTCCGGGCAGAAGGCGGCCATGAACGGTGTCATCAATCTGAGTGTCCTGGATGGCTGGTGGGCTGAAGGCTATGACGGCGACAATGGCTGGGCCATCGCGCCCCATGACCGGGAGTTGTCGGCCGAGCAACGGGATCGGGTGGAAGCGGAGGATCTGCTGGATCTGCTCGAAGGGCAGGTGATCCCCGAGTATTACCGAATTGGCCCTGGCGCCTATTCCCCGGACTGGGTAGCCCGCTCCAAGCGTTCCATGATCAGTGTGCTGCCTCACTTCAATGCCGAAGGCATGGTGCGTGATTATGCCCAGCGTCTTTATGCGCCGGCAGCCCGTCACGGTGAGCGTCTGACGGCGGATGGTGCGCTTGAGGCGGAGCGTCTTGCGGCCTGGAAGGCCAGGGTTGCTCAGTGCTGGGAAGGGGTCGAAGTTCAGTGGCGGCGGCTACCTCCGACATCCATCCTGACCGGTGAGCGATTGAGATTGGAGGTCCTGGTCTGGCTCAACGGTCTGGAGTCCGGAGATGTCGTGTTGGAATGCCTGCTCAATGGTTGTGACGGCGAGGGGGATGCGTCCGAATGCCTGGTTCCGCTTCCTCACCAATCGCCTGCTGCGCTACTCGATGAGAGATCGACGCTGGTGCATACTTTTTTATCCACCAAGGATGAGGAAGAGGAGGCACAGGTATTTCGACTGGAGCTGGAGTCACCGGACAACGGTATCTATCAGCTGCATGTTCGACTCTACCCCTGGCACGAGTTGCTCAGCCATCCCTTCGAAATGGGGAAGATGCTGTGGTTATTCGAGACGGAACCAATTGAGGATTGAGAGTCGGGCCGTCCCGGCCGCTGGAGACCACCCGCTCCCTAAGACAGGCGGCCAGCGCCGGCAGCGACTCCTTTCCGCTCATGCGCCAGGACCAATTGCCCGCCGCGGTCCCCGGGGTGTTCATTCGTGCCTCGCTCCCGAGGCCAAGCAGATCCTGGAGCGGGATCACGCTTAATTGGCCCAGGGATTCCAGACAGCCATTCACCAGTCGCCAGTGCATGGGCTGTTCCGTGTCCAGGGCCTGTTCAGAAAGGGCGGCTAATACCCCTTCGCGTTGTTCCTCTTCAAGGCCGGACCACCAGCCCATGAGTGTGTTGTTGTCGTGGGTTCCCGTGTAGACCACGCAATGACTGTCGTGGTTGTCCGGATGATGGGGGTTGCCCTCCTTGCCATCGAAGCCGAACTGCCAGATGCGCATGCCCGGCAGGGCGAATTGATCGCGAAGCTGTTCCACTGCGGGCGTGATATGGCCAAGATCCTCGGCCACCAGCGGGAAATCGCCCAGAACCCGGTGAACCTGCTGCAGGAGTGCTTCGCCCGGCACTGGCGTCCACTCGCCGTCGGCCGGGTCACTGTCAATCGGATGCGACCAGCAGGATTCAAGGCCTCGAAAATGGTCCAGGCGCAGGATGTCGAACAGCTCCAGTTGATTCATCAGGCGTTCAAGCCACCATTTGAATCCATCTTCCTGCAGGCGGGCCCAATCATAGACGGGCGTGCCCCAGCTTTGCCCGGCCTCGCTGAAGGCATCCGGGGGCACTCCGGCAATACGGCGCGGATGGCCGTCTGCATCCAGATCAAAGTAGTGCTGATATTGCCAGGTGTCCGCACTGTCGGCGGAGGGGTAGAAGGGGAGATCGCCATACAGGGCGATACCACGGCGGTTGGCGGCGGTCTTGAGTCGCCGCCATTGCTGATGGAAGAGGAACTGCCGCAAGGCCTCCCGGTCCATGGTCGCCTCAATGTACTCGTCCAGTGGCAGCACCGGGTCTAGTTCATAGTAGCGAAAGCAGGCCGGCCAGTACGGCCAGGCCGCACCGTCGAACTGCGTCCGCAGGGCATGGAACTGGCACCAGGGGCGAAGCCAGCTGCGGTGGTGGTGGCGAAAGGCCTCGAAGGCATTGGACATGGCTCGGTTCTCCCGCTGCCTGATGCGTTGCATGGCAGCCTGAATGAGATCCGGGCCGGCCGTCCCGGACGGTGCTGAGGGCAGATCGAAATCCTTGGCCACCAGTTCGGCATCGATCAGGGCGGTATTGCCGGCGAACAGGGAAAGGGGCTGATAGGGCGAGGCGCTTTCATTGACCGGCAGCAGGGGCAGGGTCTGCCAAACGCTCACGCCAGCCTCGGCAAGAAAATCGATGAAGGCAAAGGCCGCTTTGCCCAGGGTGCCCACGGGGCCGGGGCCGGGCAGGGAAGTGGGGTGGAGCAGGATCCCGGCTCGACGGCGGCCGAATACGAAGTCGCGACGCATGATTACCGGGCGGGGCGCATGGTCCCGCCGCCCTCCGGTTGACCACCGCCCCGGGAGAAGGGCTGTTCCAGATACTCCGGCGGCGCCTGGCCCATCTGGCGGTAGAGGTCGGCCAGATGCCGGCGGTACAGGCGTTCGAAGCGGGCCACGACGGCTTCGGGATTGTAGTCACCAGGCCACCAGAACCAGTCGGAACCCTCGCAGGCGGCCAGTTGCCGACCGGTTTGCTCGCGCAGGGTATCGGGCAGTCGGTCCCACTGCTGCTTGGCGGCCACCAGCATTTCCCAGGCCCGGTTCTTGTCCTCGTCGCCCATCCAGGTATCCAGGTTGCCATGCACCCAGCTGCCTGCCCGCAGTCGCTTCAGCCTTCGAATGGGCACAGCGGGGTCTCGCAGGCAGCGGGAGAAGGTAGTCAGTTCGATGCGGGGATGGGCCACCAGTTTGCGATACAGGCTGCCGATGAAATGATAGCCATTGTCCGGGTAATGCTCCCAGGCGTTCTCGCCATCCAGGATCACTGAAACCACTCGACCCGGTTCCGCATTTTCCGACGCAATGGTTTCCAGGTGATGGATGAAATTGGCGACGGCGTCGTCGGCATGCCAGTCCTTGTAGGTGAAGCCGATG